>NZ_CDWWEW010000202.1:0-9214 GCF_977966315.1 Frankia sp. CeRuru1 | reverse complement strand
CCCCACCGGCAGCGTCGCCATCCCGTCCCCATTCGCACGGCGGTGCTCGTGTCGCGCCGCTCATGGCCATCATCGAATGGCCGGAGCGGCTCCCACACGGCCGATGGTCCTGTCCGGTGCCCTACCAATGGCGGCGGGGCACCGGTCCGCGAGTCACCCTTCCCCACCGTTGACCGGAACGAACGGGCAGCATCCGCGCCCCCTCGGGGACCTGGCTAACGTGATCATCGTCAGTGCGGTGTAACTCCGGTCAGAGCCGCCACATGCCCCTAAACAGCGTTCATGGCGAGGGCAGCGTTCATGGCGAGGGCAGCGCCCACAGCCGGACCGTGCCGTCCTTGCTGCCGCTGGCGAGGGTGCGGCCGTCCGGAGAGTAGCTCACCGACAACACCCAGTCGGCGTGGCCGGTCAGCGGCTCGCCGAGGAGACGCGGGTGGAAGCGGTGGGCCGCATCCCGCAGCCCCCACAGCCGCACCGTGCCGTCGAGGCTGCCGCTGGCCAGGGTGCGGCCGCCCGGCGAGAAAGCCAACGCCCACACGGTGTTGGCGTGGCCGGTCAGGGGCGGCTCGAGCGGGCGTGGGGTGGCCGGGTCGGTCATGTCCCACAGCCGGATCAAGTCGTCCATCCCGCCGGTGGCCAGGATGCGCACATCGGGGGAGAGCGCCACCGAGAACACGTAAGCGGGGCCGCTCAGGGACCCGGCCAGGCGGGGGTGGGAGCGGTCGGTCACATCCCATATCCGCACCCTCTTCTCGTAGCCGGCGCTGGCCAGGATGTGCCCGCTCGAGGAGAACGCCATCGACGTCACCCCGCCGGCATGGCCGGTCAGGGGTGGCCCGAGCGGGCGTGGGGTAACCGGGTCGGTCACGTCCCACAGCCGCACCGTCTTGTCGTCACTGCTGCTGGCGAGGACGTCGTTGCCGGGGAAGAACACCGACCACACGGGTCCCGTGTGATCGGTGAGGGGTGGCCCGAGCTGGTGGGGACGGGAGCGGTCCGTCACATCCCACAACCAGATCGTGGTGTCCCAGCTGCAGCCGGCCAAGGTACGCCCGTCCGGGGAGAACGCCACTGACGTCACCCCGCCGGCATGGCCGGTCAGGGGCGGTCCGAGCGGGCGTGGGGTGGCCGGGTCGGTCACGTCCCACAGCCGCACCGTGCCGTCCCTACTGCTGCTGGCCAGGGTGCGGCCGTCCGGGGAGAACACCGCCGAGGTCACCCAACCGGTGTGGCCGGTCAGGGGACGACC
The DNA here is from genome assembly GCF_977966315.1 of Frankia sp. CeRuru1. Classification (NCBI taxonomy): domain Bacteria; kingdom Bacillati; phylum Actinomycetota; class Actinomycetes; order Frankiales; family Frankiaceae; genus Frankia; species Frankia sp. CeRuru1. The sequence continues at coordinate 7,965 of NZ_CDWWEW010000202.1, read as the reverse complement.
GAGCTGGCGGGCACCGGTCTCGCGCCCACCGAGAGGAGCGGTGACGATCAGGACGGTGCCGGCGACAGCGAGCAGCAGCCCCACGACGGCGACGGTGATGGTGGCGCGGCGGCGCGGCGGCGCGCCGCGCCGAGGATGCGACGACGCGGGGCGCCGCCGGCCGGCGATGTTCCCGTCGGCCACCTCGGCCGGTGGTGTGCCACCCGTCGAAGGCACCGATGCCCCGGAAGGTACCGATGGCGCCGAGGACGCGCCGGTGGGAGACGGCCGTGGCGTCGGCTGGACGGACGCGGGCGGCTGCCCGATGGCGATGCGGATGTCGTCGTCGAGCCGCAGCGGGATACCCGACCGGGCGATCCAGTCCGGGCCGTACACGCCAGCGGCAGCTTCGGCGAGTTGGCACGCGAAGACGTGCGCGGACGGTGGACGGTCCGCCGGGTTCTTGGCCAGCGTCCACAGGACCACCGCCCCCAGCGGCGCGGGCACCCCGGCCGGCAGTAGGGGGACGCGTTCGAGGTGGTGCTGGCGCAGGACATGCGCGGGCAGGTCCGGGTCGAACGGTGCCACGCCGGCCAGTAGCTGGTAGAGCACCATCCCGAGGGCGTACAGGTCGGTGGCCGGCTCCAAGCGGCCGCCCATGATCTGTTCGGGGGCCATATACGGCGGTGTTCCGATCACCGCACTCGCGATGGCCCCCGACTCGCCGACGAATTTCGCGACCCCGAAGTCGACGACTTTCAGCAGGTCGGTAGTGTCGAAAAGAATATTGTCGGGCTTGATGTCGCGGTGCAGCACCCCTTTGCCGTGGGCGCAGGCCAGGGCCGAGGCCACCGCGAGTCCCACCGCGCAGGCCGTCTGCGGGCCCATGTCGGCCCGGCGCCGGGTCAGGGTTCCCCCGCCGAGCATCTCCATGACGAGCAGGTGCAGATCGCCCGTCTTGACGTAGTCGTAGACTCGAACCACGTGCGGATGATCCAGGCTGGCGAGGATCCGCGCCTCGGCGGCGAACCCGGCCGCCGCCCGGCCGTGCCCCGCATGCAGGACCTTGACCGCGACATCGCGCTGCAGGCCGCGATGCCAGCCCGCCAGCACCAGCCCGAATCCGCCCGCGCCCAGCTGGTCGCCCAGCTCGTAGCCGGGCAGCGCGGCGGCCAGCCGAGCCCGGTCAACAACCATCACAGCGGTCCGGCCTCATGCCAAGATTCACCGGTCCTTACAAATCTATATATTTCCTCCAGTGTGAGGTGTGATCCTAACCGGGGTCCTTCATGGGCCGGTCGGGTTGGTCTTCGGGTTGACGATCGGCCCGCCAGTGGAGAAGGTCAGCACAGGCAAGGCTGTTCGCGGGACGTGCGTCCCCCTCGGGGAAGCTTAGGATTAAGTTAGGCTAACCTAAGTCAATCGAGTTCCGTCAAGGGAACCATCCTTCCGGTCTGTGTGGGCTACTCTCGGTAAGCGTTGGTGGTGGGGAAACCTCGGCCTCCCCGCGCACCACTGGCTGGGGCCGCGGGGGCCACCCGCGTTTCGCGGTCGGCTCTACCGATCACTCCAGCGGTGCGGTACCGCTCTCCTGAGACGATGTCTCCGGTGGGTGGGCGGGAGCCTGGTTCACTCGGCGAGGAGGTCGAGGATCTGCTGCCCGTACTTGGCGAGTTTGTTCTCACCGACGCCGCTCACGGTGGCGAGTTCGGCCAGGGCGGCCGGCACGCGCACCGCGATCTCGCGCAGGGTGGCGTCATGGAAGATCACATATGCGGGGACGCCCTGCTCCTTCGCGACGCCGGCGCGCCAGGCGCGCAGTCGCTCGAACACCGGCACCGCCTCCGCCGACAGGTCGGCCGCCGGTGCGGCGTGGCGGGCCTTCGTGGTCCTGGCCGCGGTCGTGGTGGCCGCGGTCGTGGCTGTGGTGGGGGCGCGCTCCGGCTCGCGCCGCATCGGGACCGCCGAGCTCCGTGCCGATACCGAAGACCGTCAGGGTGTCGTGACTGTGCTGGGTCACTTTGGGCGTCCTCCTGCCCAGCAGGATGTCGATGAGGTGACCCGCACCGAACTTCTGGCGGCGCTCCCGCTGCAGTCGCAGCACGGCCGACAGCAACTTCTGGGCGGCGATCGTGGCGTCCCAGGACTGCGGGGGTGTCAGACAGGTGTCGCAGTTGCCGCACGGGGCGGTGTCACGCTGCCCGAAGTAGGCGAGCAGCCCGATGCGGCGGCACTCGACCGTCTCGCACAGCGCGAGCATGTCGTCGAGGTGTCTGCTCTGCTGCCGGCGGTGCGCGGGGTCGCCCGGGGACGTGTCGATGAGCTTGCGCGGCTGCACGACGTCCTGGAGACCGTAGGCCAGCCACGCGGTCGAGGGCAGCCCGTCCCGCCCGGCGCGCCCGGTCTCCTGGTAGTAGCCCTCGATCGACTTGGGCAGGTCGAGATGGGCGACGAAGCGTACGTCTGGTTTGTCGATGCCCATGCCGAAGGCGATGGTCGCGACCATGATGATGCCGTCCTCGCGCAGGAAGCGTGCCTGGTGCTCGGCTCTGGCGCGCGCGTCGAGCCCGGCGTGGTAGGGCAGCGCCGTGATCCCGTTCGCTACCAGGAAGTCGGCGATCTTCTCGGTGGAGGACCGGGACAGGCAGTAGACGATTCCCGCATCCGCGGCGTGCTCGGTGTGTAGCAGCTCCAACAGCTGCGCCTTCGGCTCCTTCTTCGGCACGATGCGGTACTGGATGTTCGGACGGTCGAAGTCGGCTACGAAGTGGCGGGCGTTCTCCAGGCCGAGCTCGGTGGCGATGTCGTCGTGCGTCCGCGGGGTCGCGGTGGCGGTCAGCGCGATTCTCGGTACGTTCGGCCAGTGCTCGCGCAGTGCCGACAGCTCGCGGTAGTCGGGCCGGAAGTCGTGTCCCCACTGCGAGACGCAGTGTGCCTCGTCGATGGCGAACAGCGCGATCTCGCCCCGGTCGAGCAGCCTGACCGTCGCGTCGGCGCGCAGCCGTTCCGGCGCCAGGTAGAGCAGGTCGAGGTTACCGGCGAGGAAGGCGGACTCCACGTCGCGACGCTCGTCGAACTCCTGCGCGGAGTTGCGGAGTTGAGGAACCCCGCGCGGACGCCGAGCGCCCGCAACGCGTCGACCTGGTTCTGCATCAGCGCGATGAGCGGTGACACCACGACGCCGGTGCCGCCCCGCACCAGGGCGGGGATCTGGTAACAGAGCGCTTGCCGCCGCCGGTCGGCATCAGGACGAGCGCGTCGCCGCCGTCGACGACATGCTCGATGATCTCCTGCTGGCCGTCCCGGAACGACTCGTAGCCGAAGACGCGGCGCAGCACCTGCGCGACGTCGCTCACGGATCGACCAGGGGGCACGAATCGACCAACGGGAAGGTCATTCTGGTCACTCTATGAGCCGCTGCTCCTCACCGGCTGGTCGCCCGGGCGGACGCCCGGTAGGACGGAAAGGCGACTATGGCGAGGCGACACCGTCCGACCGTAGTTACGCGGACCGATGGCCGCGTTTTGCCTCGTTCCCCCGCCTCGTTCCCTCCAGATGCCGCTTCGGGAAGCCGGCCGAGGCACGCAGGGACGCGTCATGGGACTCTGGGGTACTGCTTCTTGAGCCGGTCGATGAGCGCGAGCGCGGTGTTCTCCGAGCGGGCCATCGCCCCCCAACCCTCGATGAACAGGCCATCATAGCTCAATCCGACCCAGCGGCCGGTCAACCGGTCGCCGTGGGGATGCAGGGAGAGGAACACCGTCCCCTTGGACCGGACCGGTCCGTCGGAGGCGACGTACCAACCCATGATTATCTCGTTGTCCCAGACCCGCAGTTCGCCCCACCAGAGGTACCCGCCCTCGTCGACCGACAGGCCGCGGGAGATCGCCTCCATCTGGATGACGTCGCCGACCTGGTTCAGGTTCGCCTCCTGCGAGGTGCGGATCTCCTCGCCGTCCCGGAACGTCTGCCAGGCCGTCCACCAGTGCCCGGACAGCCCGACGGTGTTCCTTGTCCGGCGGTCGGCTCCCTCGGACGTGGACGTGGACGTGGACGTGAATGTGCGCCCGGGGACGGGGATGGCTGGTGCATCGGATCTCGTGACGGGACCGACGGCGGCCGCGCTCTCCCCGACGGTGAGCTGTCGATGATCCGTGGTGTCCACCTCCTCCAGAACTCGTCGCCACGGGATGCCCGCCTGACTCCCTTTGTCCTCCAGCCACGCGTGACGACGCAGTTCGATCAGGGAGCCACCGGCGTTCAGCTCTATGTCGATCGCGGTCACGAGCGACTGCGACGGCACCCCGAGCAGCCCGCGTTCAGCCTTCGACAGGTAGCTCGGCTGGTAGCGGACCCGATTGGCGAGCTGGGCCTGGCTCAGTCCAGCCGCTTTCCGTAACTGCACAAGTGCGTTCAGGAGGTCGGTGAGGCAGGGTTGCATGTCCATTTATCGTCTACCCGGGTCCAGGGCAATGGTTCATCGGCCGGCCGTTCTCATCTGGTCTGACTGTTGTCACACCCCGCGAGCCTGCGCCTGGCGCCAGGCTTACCGGGATCTCCGTCGGATCGTCGCATGTGGAGACCGCGGTCCTGACGGCGGTGTGCCGGGCGGGGAACCCGCGGTGTGCCGGGCGCCCCGCCGGTCGTCTGACGACTCTCACACCCTTCCCAAGCCGCCTGTCGTGCGTAAGTCTTGAAGCTGATGCCACGGAGCATGTCGACCGAGAACTGCACCGCACGGCCGAGAACTGGACCGCACCACTTGGACCGCACGACTTGGACCGCACGACCTGGAGCGGGGTGGGACATGGCGAGGATTCACCGGCTCACCGACGCCACTGTGTGTCCCGGGCGTCCTGCGTGTCGTGTGCGTCCCGGCGACTGGTGTAGCCCGCCCGGCGACCGGCGGCTCCGGCCCGGCGTGCTGTTCGGGCCGGGGCCGGCGTGACGGCGCCGCAGCCTTGCGACCGGCCGGCCAGGGACAACTGGCGCAAGGGCGGTTGGCAACGCGCCGAGGCCGCCCTCCGTACCGCGCAGCCAGGTGCCGGCGCGTACGCGGTCGTGTTCATCGATGACGCCGGCTCGCCCGCATCGGTTGTCGCGACGTTCCCCGGGCCCATGTCCGCCGAGATGTACGGCAAGATCATTGGAGGTCGGTTCCGGGTCCTCCGGATGGATCCGGCGCATCACGCGCCCTGACCCGCCGATCGTTGGAGCCGATCGTTGGAAAGGTGGGCGCGGCCACGCCGCCGAACTCAGCAGATGCGGGGGAGTTGCTCGCCGAGCGGCCGGTCGACGATGCGGGTTCCCCCGAACGCGGTGCGCCCGACGACCACGCCCGGATGCTCCGTGGTGACCGTGCCGATGGCGGCCGCGTCACGCCCCGCCGGATGCGCCCGCATCGCCGCGAGCGCCGCGTCGGCGTCGGCATCGGCGACGAACGCGACCAGCTTGCCCTCGTTCGCCACGTGCAGCGGGTCGAGGCCGAGGAACCCGCAGGCCGCCTCGACCGCGGGCGGCACCGGCACGGCGCGCTCGATGAACTCGATGCCCGTCCCGGACGCGGCGGCGATCTCGCACAGCGCGGTCGCGAGGCCACCCCGGGTCGGGTCGCGCAGCGCGTGGACCCCTGGCGCGGCCGCCAGCACCGCCGCGACCAGCCCGTGCAGCGCCGTCGTGTCGGAGCGGACCTCGCCGCCGAACTCCAGCCCGTCGCGCACGCTCAGCACGGCGACACCGTGCTCGCCGACGGGACCGGAGACGATGACCCGGTCGCCGGGCCTCGCCCGTTCGGGGCGGATGTCCACCTCGGCCGGGACGAGCCCGATGCCGCTGGTGTTCACGTACAGACCGTCGGCCAGCCCGCGCTCGACGACCTTGGTGTCCCCGGTCGCCAGCCGCACCCCCGCCGCGGCCGCGGCCCGGCCCATCGCCTGCGCCACCCGGCCCAGGACCGCGAGCTCCAGGCCCTCCTCGAGGATGAACCCGGCCGAGAGCGCCACCGGCACCGCGCCGGCACAGGCCAGGTCGTTGATGGTGCCGTGGACCGCAAGCTCGCCGATGGAGCCACCGGGGAAGAACAGCGGGCGCACCACGTACGAGTCGGTGGAGAACGCGAGCCGGGCGCCCGCGACGTCCAGGACCGCCGAGTCCGCCGGCGCCCGCGCCACGTCGGTGGTCCCGAACGCGGGCAGGAACAGATGCTCGATCAGCTCGCTTGACAGCACGCCGCCGCCGCCGTGCCCCAGCACCACCTGGTGATGGTCACGCAGCGGAAGTGGGCAGGTCCAACCGGTCGGGTCGACGGGGTCAGCCACGGCCGACCGCCGGGGTCAGCCGCCGGAACTGGAAGTAGGCGGCGCACGCCCCCTCCGCCGAGACCATCGTCGCGCCGAGTGGGGTGCGTGGCGTGCAGGAGGTTCCGAACGCCGGGCACTGTGGCGGTTTGACCAGGCCCTGCAACACCTCGCCGCTGCGGCACTCGGCCGGCTCGGCCACCGTGAGGCCCCCGACGTCGAAGCGGACCTCGGCGTCGAAGTCCCGGTACACCGCGGACAGCCGCCAACCCGAGTCCGGGATTGTCCCGATTCCCCGCCAGGACCGGTCACACACCGTGAAAACCTCGGCGAGGATTTCCCGGGCCGCCGGGTTGCCCGCCGGCCGCACCGCCCGCGGGTAGGCGTTCGCGAGTTCTGCCCGCCCCGCCTCGAGCTGCTTGACGGCGTGGCGCACCCCGTCGAGCAGGTCGAGCGGCTCGAAACCGGTGACGACGATCGGTACCCGGTAGGTCGCCACCAATGGCTCGTATTGGGAGGTGCCCATCACCGTGCACACGTGGCCGGCCGCCAGGAACGCCGCCACCCGGTTCGCCGGCGAGGCGAGGACCGCGGTCATCGCCGGCGGCACCAGCACGTGGCTGACAAGTACGGAGAAGTTGCCGAGCTCACGGCGCCGGGCCGCCACCACGGCCATCGCGTTGGCCGGGGCGGTGGTCTCGAAGCCCACCCCGAAGAACACGACCTGGCGGTCCGGGTTCTCCTCGGCGAGGCGGACCGCGTCGAGCGGCGAGTAGACCACCCGGACGTCCCCACCGCGCGCCCGGACCATGAACAGGTCCGTGCCGCTGCCGGGGACCCGCAGCATGTCCCCGAACGAACAGAAGATCACCTCGGGGTGGGCGGCGATCGCCAGCGCCCGGTCGATCGTCTCCAGCGGCGTGACGCACACCGGGCAGCCGGGGCCGTGGATGAACTCGACCTGGTCCGCGAGGAGCTGGTCGATCCCGTTACGGATGATCGAGTGGGTCTGGCCGCCGCAGACCTCCATGATCGTCCAGCGCCGGGTCGCGGTGGCGATGATCGCATCCAGCAGCCGGCGGGCCAACGCCGGGTCGCGGAACTCCGTCAGGTACCTCACCGGCTCGGCCCGGTCATGCCCGGTCCCGCCGCGCGCGATCCCAGCTCCTCCTCGAGCAGCCCCAGGTCCCGGAACATCGCGAGGGTCTCCCGCGCCGCGGCCTCGTCTACCCTGATCAGCCCGAAGCCGGCATGGATGATCGTGTACTCCCCGACGGTCGCGTCGGGCAGGTAGGCGAGGCACACCGTCTTGGTGACGCCGCCGAAGTCGACGATCGCCATCCGCGTACCGCGGTCGTCCCAGATCTCGATGATCTGGCCCGGTATCCCCAGACACATGCCGTCAGGCTTCCTTCCCGCCGAAGGTCGGCTCCGTCGGGCGGCCCAGCGCCGCGACCGCCGCCTGGCCCAGCGCCAGCCCACCGTCGCCCGGCGGCACCACCCGATGGACGAGTACGTTGAACCCGGCGGTGGCGAGCCGGGCGCGGCAGGCCCGCGTCAGCACCACGTTGGCGAACACACCGCCGGTCAGACCGACCAGGCGGACTCCGTACCGCCGCCGCGCGAGCCCCGCGACCTCGGCCACCGCGTCCGCGACCGCCAGATGGAACGCGCCGGCCAGCACCGGCAC
>NZ_CDWWEW010000201.1:0-9220 GCF_977966315.1 Frankia sp. CeRuru1 | reverse complement strand
CTGCCGGTCTGGTCCAACACGACCGCCGGGCCCTACCCCGGCAGCCCGGACGAGGTGCGGGCGATGCTCGCCGGCCAGGTGGCGGCGCCGGTCAGGTTCGTCGAGCAGATCGAGGCGATGTACGCCGCGGGGGTGCGGACCTTCGTCGAGGCCGGGCCCGGCCGCGTCCTGGCGCAGCTCGTCGGCAGGATTCTGGCCGGTCGACCGCACCGGGTGGTGGCCACCGACGTCGCCGGCGAGCCGGGGCTGCGCCGGTTGCTGCTGGCCCTCGCCGAGCTCGCCGCCGTCGGCGTCGAGCTCGACCCCTCCGCGCTGTTTACCGGCCGCGACGCCCGGGTGGTCAGCGCGACGGACCTGCCGCGCCGTCCCGGCTGGCTCATCGATGGGGCCTACGTGCGCACGCCCGACGGCCGGTTCCTTCCCGGTGGGCTGCGGCCGCCGACCCGGCTGACGGCGCGGACGACTTCACCCGGGGTCGCCTCCGTGCCCGAGATCGTCGGCGTGCGCGGGTTCGTCGAGGACACCGTGACGCCGCCCCTCCCGTTCGACCGCACCGGCGTGACCGACCACAGCGAGACGACCGACGACCCGGCGGCGGGGCCCGCCGGACTGGCCGAACTTGGAGGTGACGGATCGGTGGACGCCGTGGTGCTGGAGTTCCTGCGGACCACCCGGGAACTGGTCGCGGCGCAACGTGACGTCGTACTGGGCTACTTGGGCATCGACCCGACTGGCCTGGCCCGGCCGGGCCAGCTTCCCGAGGGGCGGCCGGCGGACTTCGTGCCGCCGCGGCCCCGGGTCGTGTCGGACGACGTGTCGGACTTCGTGCCGCCGCGGCCCCGGGTCGTGTCGGACGACGTGCCGGACGTGGCTGCCGCGAGTCGGGTGGTGCCGGACCGGGCCGCGGTGTCGGCTGCGGTGGTGGGGGTGATCGGGGAACAGACGGGTTATCCGGTGGAGATGCTGGAGCCGGATCTGGATCTTGAGGCTGACCTGTCGATCGACTCGATCAAGCGGACGGAGATTCTGGGGGAACTGGCGCAGCGGCTGGGCCTGGTGGATGCCGGGTCGGGGGAGCTGGGCGAGGAGGTCGTCGAGGAGCTGGCGGCGATCAAGACTGTCCGCGGCATCGTCGACTGGATCGTCGCGTCGGTGGATCCGGATGCCGTCGGCGCGACCGAACCGGCTGAGCCCGCCGGGTCCGGTCGGTCCGCCGGAGTCGCGAAGTCCGGGGGGGCCGGCTCGACAGCCGCGATCCCGCTACGGCGGTTCGTCGTCGAACCGGAGATCGTCCCCGTGCCCTCGGCCCCGGAGCCGGTCGGGCGGGCCGGGTCGCTGGCCGGGGCCCGCTTCCTTCTCGTCGAGGGCGGTCTCGGGGTCGGACTCGAGCTCGCCACGTTGCTGGAGCAGGCGGGTGCCGAGGCCCGCATCCTCGCCGCCGACGACCGGGGTCTGGTCGGCCAGATTCGAGCCGGCGCCGGCGCGGACGGCCTGGTGTGGATCGCCTCGATCGATCCCGGCGCCGGCGACCACGCCGTTCTTCCCGCCGCGTTCGCGGCACTGCGGGCCGCGGCCCTCGGCGGCAGCCGGCGGATGCTCGTCGCGACCGGGCACGGCGGGCGCTTCGGTCGCCCGTCGCCTCACGACACCGGGGCGCTCGCCCCGGGCGACGCCGGGGACGAGGGGATCCAGCTGACCCCGGGGATGGGCCTCGCCGGCCTGGTGCGCACGATCGCCTGGGAGGTTCCCAACAGCGCGGTCCGCCTCGTCGACGTCGAACCGAAGGACGAACCGCGTCGGATCGCCGAGAGCCTGCTCGTCGAGCTGCTCACCCCCGGCGGGCCGTCCGTGGTGGGCTACCGTGACGGGGTCCGCGCGACCCCGCGGATCCGGCCGGTGGAGCTGGGCGTCGCGGGCGAAGTCGGTGAAGTCGGCGACGTGGGTGCGGCGGGCTACGCAGGCGAACTGCCCGCCGGGCTCGGCCCCTCCTCGGTGGTGCTGCTCACCGGTGGCGCGCGGGGTATCACGGCGGCCGTCGCCGTGGAGCTCGCCCGGCGCAGCGGCTGCGCCATCGAGCTGATCGGGCGCACCCCACCGCCCACCGGACCGGAGGATCCGGTGACGGCGGATGCGCTCGACGCCCCGGCGCTGCGCCGCGCGCTCGTCGCCACCGGCGTCCGCCGGCCGGCCGAGATCGAGTCCCAGGTCGCCCGGTTGCTCGCCGAGCGGGAGGTGCGCACCACGCTGGAGGTCCTTGGCCGGCTGGCCTCGTCGGTGCGTTACCACGCGGTGGACGTGCGTGACGGTGCCGCTGTTGCCTCGGTCGTGGCCGACGTCTACGCCCGCCACGGTCGCCTCGACGGCGTGGTGCACGGCGCGGGCATCCTGGCGGACCGGCTCCTGCGGGATAAGACGCCCGAGTCGTTCGACCAGGTGTACCGAACGAAGATCGACGGTGCCCGGGCGCTGCTGGCGGCGCTGCGGGACGACGTCGGCTTCGTCGCCCTGTTCGGGAGTGTCGCGGGCGTCTTCGGCAACCGCGGCCAGGTCGACTACGCCGCCGCGAACGACGCCCTGGACACGCTCGCCGGTGCCTGTGCGGGCCGCTTCGCCGGCCGGGTGGTCAGTGTCGACTGGGGTCCCTGGGGATCGGCGCGGGACTTCGTGGCACGGGCCGGCGGACCGGCCCCCGCGGTGGCCGGGGGCGCGGTGGCCGGTGTGGCCGGTGTGGCCGGTGGTGGGATGGTCTCCCCGGAGCTTGCCCGGGAGTACGCGCGCCGTGGCATCGGCCTGATCGATCCCGCCGACGGGGTGGCCGCCCTGCTGCGGGAGCTGGCCGCTCCGGCGGGCACGCCCGCGCAGGTCGTCTACATGTGCGCCTCGGTGGAGTCGTTCGATGCCTGAGCCCGGTGCCGGGCCGGGGGGGCGGTCGGCGTCGGGATCCCGGCCTGCGCCCGGGGGCGGCGCCCCACCCATCGCCCTGGTCGGGATGGCGGCGCTGTTCCCCGGCGCCGGCGACCTCGGCACCTTCTGGGGCAACATCGTCGGGGGCGTCGACGCGATCCGGGAGGTGTCGCCGGAGCGTTTCGACGTCGACGACTACTTCCGCCCCGACCCGCCCCGCGGTGACCGTCCCGGCGCCGGACCGGGCGGTGCGGGTGGACCGGGCGGTGCGGGCGACGCCTTTTACTGCCGGCGTGGCGGTTTCGTCGAGGAGTTCGCGTCGTTCGACCCGGCCGAGTTCGGCATCATGCCGCTCGCCGTCGGCTGGACCGAACCCGACCAGCTGCTGTCCCTGCGGCTCGCCGCCGCGGCGATCACGGACGCCGGCGGTCCCGAGCGGCTGGGGGACGCCGAGCGTGTCGGGGTGGTGCTCGGCCGCGGCGGCTACGTCGGTCCCGGGGTCGCCAAGCTCGAACAGCGGGTACGCACCTCCCGCCAGATTGTCACGACGCTGCGCGAGATCCTGCCCGATCTGCCGGCCGAGGCCGTCGAACGGGTCCGGGAGGCGTTCGTCGCCCAGCTCGGACCGCAGCGCCCCGAGGCGTCCATCGGGCTGGTGCCGAACCTCGCCGCCTCCCGCATCGCCAACCGGCTCGACCTGCGCGGGCCCGCCTACACCGTGGACGGGGCTTGCGCGTCATCGCTCATCGCCGTCGACATGGCGATGCGCGACCTCGGGTCCGGCCGGACCGACGCGATGATTGTAGGTGGCGCCCACATCGTGCACGAGGCGTCGTTCTGGAGCGTCTTCACCCTGCTGCGGGCGTTGTCCCCGAGTGAGATCATCCGTCCCTTCGACCGGCGGGCCGACGGCATCCTCATCGGCGAGGGCGTCGGTATGGTCGTCCTCAAGCGGCTCGCCGACGCCGAGCGCGACGGCGACCGGATCTACGCGGTGCTGCGGGGATCGGGCACGTCCAGTGACGGCCGGTCCGCCTCGCTGATGGCCCCGGCGGTCGAAGGCCAGACGCTCGCCGTCCGCCGGGCCTGGGCGGATGCCGGGCTCGACCCGACGGCGCCGGGTGCGATCGGCCTCGTCGAGGCGCACGGCACGGCCACCCCCACCGGCGACGCTGTGGAGCTCGCCACCCTCGGCCAGATCTTCGGCACCGCGCCGGCCGGGCCGGCCGGGCCGGGGCGGGCGGACATCGGGATCGGTTCCGTCAAGTCCATGATTGGTCACGCGATGCCGGCCGCGGGCGCGGCCGCTCTGATCAAGACCGCGCTGGCGCTGCACCACCGGGTCCTGCCGCCCACGCTGCACTGCGACGAGCCGCATCCGGCGTTCGCGGGCAGCCGGTTCGCGCCGGTGCGCGCCGCCGTCGAGTGGGACACCCCGGCCGGCGGCGGTCCCCGCCGAGCGGGGGTCAATGCCTTCGGGTTCGGCGGCATCAACGCCCATCTGGTGCTGGAGGAGGCGCCGGCACCTGCGGCGGTGACGGCGGCCCGTACGTTCGCCGCCCCGGCGGTGACCACGGTGGACCGGGCGGCCGACCCGGACGTCGATCCAGACGCCGAACCGGTGCTGCTGTTCGCCGGGGTCGACGCGGCTGACCTGCTGGCCCAGCTCGACGTCCCGGACGCGGAACTGCTCGCCCGCGACGACGCCGCGGCCCCGCCGACCGGTGGGCCGTGGCGGCTGGCCCTGGTCGCGCCGACCGCCCGTCGGCTGGCGCTCGCCCGCACCGTCGTCGAGCGCGGCACCCCCTGGCGGGGGCGCAACGACCTGTGGTTCACCCCGGCAGGGATGTTCGCCCCCGCGCGGCCGGGTGGGGACTCCCCGGCGCAGACCGCCTTCCTGTTCTGCGGCCTGGAGGACAAGTTCACCCCGCGGATCGACGATGTCTGCGAACACTTCGGGCTGACGAAGCCGACCCTCGACGACACCGGGATGCTCGGCCGGCATGGCGTCGCGAGCGTTGAGGTCGGCCGGATCCTCGATGTGGCGCTGCGGCGGCTCGGGATCACCCCGGACCTCGTCGGCGGCCACAGCATCGGCGAGTGGAACGCGATGATCTCCTGTGGGCTGATCACCAACGAGTACACCGACGACTTCCTCGCCGGCTTCGACCCGACCGTCCTAGAGGTGCCGGGGGTCGTCTTCGGCGCGCTCGGCTGCGGCGCGCAGCGCGCGGCGGAGGTCATCGCCGGGCTCGGCGAGGTCGTCGTCTCCCACGACAACTGCCCGCATCAGTCGATCATCTGCGGGCGGGAGGACAGCGTGCGCACCGCGCTGGACCGGCTGCGCCGCGACGGCGTGCTGGGCCAGATCCTGCCGTTCCGGTCGGGGTTCCACTCCCCGTTCCTCGAGCCGTACCTGGACCCGATGCGGGCGCGGCTCGCCCTCACCACGTTCGTCGAGGCGAGCGTGCCGATCTGGTCGGCGACCACGGTGGCGCCCTACCCGAGCGACCACGACGCCATCCGCGCGCTCGCTCTTCGGCACCTGGTCGAACCGGTTCGCTTCCGCCAGCTCGTCGAGCGGCTGCGCGAGCGCGGGGTGCGTGCCTTCATCCAGGTCGGAGTGGGCAGCGTCGCGGGATTCATCGACGACACCCTGCCCGGCAACGACCATCTCTCGTTGGTCACGAATACCGTGAAGCGCCCCGGGCTGGACCAGCTGCGGCGGGTCGCGGCGGCGATGTGGGCGGAAGGCGCCGCGCCCCGGATGGACCTGCTGCCCTGCCGGTCGCGACCCGCGCCGGCGGTGCCGCCGCCCCCCCGGGGGGCCAACGGACCGCACCGCGTCGGTGCCCCGGTGCGGTTGAGCCTCGGCACCCCCCTGATCCGCCTCGGCGGCGGAGCCGGCGACCTGCTCAACCCGGGCAGTGCTGATCGGACCCACCGGAACCCGCCGGCCTGGGCCGGGGGTGACGTGCCGACGCATCCGGTGATCGCCGAGCTGCGGGCCGCGCTCGCCGAGGCGGACGCGGTGATGTCCACCGTGGTCGACCGCTGGTCGCATGGGGCGACGCCGGCTCGGGTCCCCCCACCCGGACCGGGGGGCGGGGCAATCCCGGGCGCTGCGCCCCCGGGCGCAGGTCGGACGTCCGCGGTGGGCCGGGTACCCGTGCCCCGTGACAGTCCCGAACCCGGGCCGCGGATGTTCCGGCGACGGCTGTCGCTGGCGTCGATGCCGCACATCGTCGACCACTGCTTCTACCGTCAGCCGCCGGGCTGGGCGGACATGTCCGATCTGTTCCCGGTCGTGCCGATGACCGAGGTCCTCGAGCTCATGATCGGCGAGGCCGCCGCGCTGCTGCCGGGCCGGGTGCCGGTCGGTGTCCGAGACGTTCGGGCGTTGCGCTGGCTCGCGATCGAGCCGGCGGTGGAGGTGTCCATTGCGCTCGCCCCCGCAGGGCCGGACGCGGTGCGGGTGACAGTGGACGGCTACGCCCGCGGCACGGTGCTGTTCGCGGCGGACCACCTGCCGTCGCCCGGGCCGACCGCGATCACCGCCGATCTGTCGGTGGGCCGGACGGGCCCGACGCTGCCCGTCGAGCGGCCCCCGCGGCATCATGGCAGGGATCTCTACGGGGCCCGGTTCCTCTTCCACGGTCCCGGCTACCAGGGCATCCATCGGATCGAGGCGATCGCCCCGACCGGTATCCGGGGGCGTCTGCGGGTGCCGTCGGCGTCCGGCGCCCTGCTCGACAACGTGGGCCAGCTCTTCGGCTACTGGGCGATGGAGCATCTGTCCGACGACTCCCTTCTGCTCCCGCAGTCCCTGGCCGACGTGCGGTTCCACGGCCCGGTGCCGGTAGAGGGCGACCTGGTGGACTGCGTCGTACGGATCCGTCAGGTGGCCGAGCGCACGGTGACCGCGGACATGGAGGTGCGGCGGGCCGACGGGCGTGTCTGGGCGGTCATCACCGGGTGGACCGACCGCCGGTTCGCCAACGACGACGTGCTCTGGGCGATGGTGCGTGCGCCGGAGCTGAACACCGTGGCGCAGCCCTCCGGTGAGGGCTGGGTGGTCGCCGTGGACCGCTGGCCCGATGCGGCCTCGCGGGAACTGATCGTGCGCCACTACGCTGATGCCGCCGAGCGTGCCCGGCTCGCCGCGCTCAACCCCAGGGCGGCGCGTGGCCGGCTGTTGGGACGGATCGCCGCCCAGGACGCAGTCCGGCGATGGCTGTGGGAGCGGGGAGCGGGGCCCGTCTGGGGGATCGAGATCGGGATCCGTAACGACGACGTGGGTGCCCCGGTCATCACCTCCCTGCCGGCGCGGCCGGGTGTCCCCGCGCTCGACCCCCCGTGGGTGTCGCTCGCCCACAAGCCGGAGCTCGCCGTGGCCCTGGTCGCCGCGGACGGGGAGGTCGGTATCGATCTTGAGCAGATCGTGTCCCGCGCCGCCGGGGTCGAGAAGGCGGCCTTGGCGCCCACCGAACTGCGCCTGCTCGACCGGGTCGCCGGCACCGATTCTCACCGGCGGGCCGTGTGGTTCACCCGGTTGTGGGCGGCGAAAGAGGCGGCGGCGAAGGCCGACGGAACGGGCCTCGCCGGCCGTCCACGCCGGTTCGTCGTGGACGGCCCTCATTCCCTGGGGACGGCCCAGTTCCCGGGAAGGGATGGGCTCGCATCCTCCCGGGCGGGGGGCACCCCGCCCGATCTGGTCCGGGTCACCGTCTACGGGGATGGTCCCGACGGGTCGGTGCCGGAGCGGACCCGGTGGGTGGCGTTGCGTACGGTGGACGCCGCCGGCCGGATTCAGCCGGAACCGACCGGCCCGGTGCCCCGCGAGGGCGGGGCACCGCCGTCGCAGCGCCAGGACGCTGTGGGCGATGGCGTCTCCGCCGGAAGAGTCGATGTCGCTACCGTCAGTTACGTAGTCGCCTGGACCTCCCCCGAGGTCGAGGCGCATGGTCTCCAGAGCCAGAAGGAGTGTTGATGATGTCTGCGCAGAGCACGACGAGGCAGGGTCCTCCCGGCCCGGAACCGGACGACCGCACCGGCGCCGTCACACGGGCCGAGGCCGAGGCCCGGATCCTCGGCGAGGTCACGGAGCTCCTGCGGGAGGTGATCGGGGAGGAATACGTCGTGGACATGGAGATCACGATGGCCACCTCGTTCAATCAGGATCTCGAGCTGGAGAGCATCGAGTTCGTGGCGCTGGCCGACCGGCTGCGTGAGCGCTACGGCGAGGCGGTGGACTTCGTCGGCTTCCTTGCCGACATGGACGTCGACCAGGTGATCAACATGCGGGTCGGCGAGGTCGTCCGCTTCATCGTCGACAGCCTCCCGACGCTGGCGCCGGCGGGATCGGCCTGAAGGCCCGTGGCTGAGGTCATCGCGAACGGGATCCGGCTGCATGCGCAGCGACTGGCGCCCAGGGGCGGAGCGTCCACGGACTCGCCGGTCGTCGTGATGGTGCACGGCATGGTGATGGACAACATCTCCAGCTTCTACTTCACGCTGGGCAACTGCCTCGCCGATGCCGGCTGCGACGTCATCTGCTACGATCTGCGCGGCCATGGGCGCAGCGAGCGGACCCGCAGCGGCTACGGGCTGGCGGACTCGATGGCAGACCTGCTCGGGCTGCTCGACGAGCTCGGAGTGGACCGCCCGGTGCACCTGGTGGGTAACAGTTACGGCGCCACGATGGCGCTGGCTTTCGGGCTGGAGTTCACCTCCCGGGTGGCGAGCCTGACGCTGATCGAGCCGCCGTTCCTGATCGAGGGTCTCGGCGAGGAGATGGCCCGATCGCTGACCCAGATCCTCGTCGCGATGAGCGACGAGGAGGTCCAGGAGTGGCTGGACAACGGCGCCGGGCGCGTGGCCAGCCGCGCCACCCGGGCCGCGCAGCGGCTGCTGCAGGAGACGACGATCGCCACCGACATGCTGGCGACTCCGCCTTTCTCCACCGAGGCGCTGGCCGCGCTGAACGTCCCGGTGCTCGCGGTGTACGGGGAGAACTCCGACATCATCGGGCAGGCTGCGGGCCTGGCCGCGCTGGTGCCCGATTGCACCCTGATCGTCCTGGAGCACCACACGCACATGGTGCTACGGGAGGCCGCGCACTACCTGCGGGACCTGCTGCGGTGGTGGTTGTTCCGCCGCCAGACGCCGCCGCCGCCCTACGTGCGCGCGAACGGCCGGCGCTTCGCCACCCCGGACTGGGTGACGCAGCGGGTGCCGCCGCCCGATCTCAACGCCGAGCGCCGGTCGGCCCCGATCCCGGCCGACGCGGCAGCTGCGGCCGGCGAGGGGTGTGAGG
>NZ_CDWWEW010000200.1:8550-9346 GCF_977966315.1 Frankia sp. CeRuru1 | reverse complement strand
CCTGAAAGCTGCCGACGTCGTCGTCGCGATGGCCGAGCGGCACTTCCCCGACTGGCACCGCGCCCAGGGCCGTCCCCGCGATCTCGATCTCGTCGGCGCCCTGCGGTTGGCCCTGTGCCGGCTACGGCGCAACGCCACCTACCAGGAACTCGCCGAGGACTTCGGGATCGGGATCAGCACCGCCTGGACCTACCACCAGATCATGGTCGCCTTCCTCGCGGATACCCTCGGTACCACCACCGAGTCCCTGTCCCAGCAGGTCAAGGGCCTGGTCTGCCTGATCGACGGGACCCTGGTCCCAACGTTCGCCTGGCGCCACCGCACCGATCTTCTATCCGGCAAGCACCGCCGGCACGGCGTCAACGTCCAACTGGCCGTCGACCCGCACGGGCGGATCCTCGCCGCCAGCCACGCCTTCCCGGGCAGCTGGCACGATGTGCACTGTTTCCGCGAAGCCGGCTGGACACGGGTGGCGCGACGTTCCGGTGGCTGCATGACCGACCTCGGTTACGAAGGCGAACCCGCCGTCCACACCCCGCGGAAGAAGAAGCCCGGAACATCCCTGACCGGCTGGCAGAAACAACTCAACGCCGAGTTCGCGTCCGTCCGGGTCGCCGCCGAATGGGGAGTCGCTCACACGAAGAACTGGCGAATCCTCACCAGCCGTTACCGCAGCGACCTCGGCCGTATCGATGCCGACATCCAGGCAGCCGTCGGCCTCCAGAAAATCAACGAACAGCAATCCGAGCGAATACTGAGCTTCGAGAGAATCAAGAGAGTTTCTGAATAACTTCCC
>NZ_CDWWEW010000200.1:0-8432 GCF_977966315.1 Frankia sp. CeRuru1 | reverse complement strand
TGGGCCACAACCCCACCCGCCGGGTCACCGTCGGGCGGGAGCGGCTGCGGCAGCTGCTTCACCACCACGCCATCTCCTTCCAGCGCACCCGAACCTGGAAGGAAACCACCGACCCGGACGCCGACGCCAGGCTGGACCGCATCGAGGACGTGACCCGCCGCTTGCCCGACCGCTGCTTTCGCCTTCGACCAGTTCGGGCCACTGTCCATCCGCCCTTGCCACGGGCCCTGCCCGGCGCCACGCAAGCACCCCGACCGCGTGCACGCCACCTACCACCGCACCCACGGCATCCGCTACTTCCACGGCTGCTACTCCCTCGGTGACGACACCCTGGCCGCGCTCACAAGCATCCGCGCCTCCGGCGGACCTCGTGACCGTCATGATGCCGGGGTTGCCGTAAGGTCAGCGTTCGGGCGTGGCCAAGATCTTGAACAGCATGGTGTTGGCGGTGGTGAGCATCTGGACGTCGACCCGGCGCAGGCATTCACCCAGGGCAGCCTTGGCCACAAACGTGACCAGGCCCATCACGGCCCACTGCCCCTCCCCCAGGTCGACGCAGAACCCCTCATCGGTGGCGTGCTCCACGACCAGGGCGACCAGCACGGTCGGCTCGTAGGCGATCTCGTTGTAGACCGTGGAGCTGAGGACCAGCACCGCCTGCGGCGCCGGCCCGATGCCCGCGGTCCAGATCTCACCGCGCCGC
This sequence comes from Frankia sp. CeRuru1, assembly GCF_977966315.1. NCBI lineage: Bacteria > Bacillati > Actinomycetota > Actinomycetes > Frankiales > Frankiaceae > Frankia > Frankia sp. CeRuru1. Next base: position 7,729 of record NZ_CDWWEW010000200.1, on the reverse strand, counting down.
GGTGGCCTCACCCGGCGGCGTCGGCGAGATTGGGCAGCCCCGACACCGCGAGAGCCCGCTGGTTGGCCTCCCCGAAGGCGAGGGCCGCACCGGCCACCGCCGGGTCGGCCCGCACCCAGGCCCCGTGCGCGGCGCAGCGCCGGCGCATGTCCTCGGCGTCAAGCACGCCCTCGACCCAGGCGTTCATCGAGGTGTGCTCGGCCTCGGCGTACCGCTTGACCGCCTCGTAGGCCTCAGCCGAGAGCCGGAGCGTGATCGTGCGCGACATGCGCAACATGCTAGCAAGATCTGAATGCTAGCAAGATCTGACAGCAGTATCCGCCACAGCGCGGAACGCCTGGTCGCACTATCCGGTCACCAAAATCGACATATTATATGTCCATTTATGTGATTCCGTTGCTCTACCTGGCGGGTCATCTGCCTGGGCGGGACGCGGGCCGTGGAATGTCCGTGGCCCCGACGACGCTGGACTGCGCAGGCATCGTCCTGCCTACCGTGAAGGAGGGTTCACCATGAGGGCCACGCCGTCCTCCCCCGGGTCGTCCACCCCGCCAACCGCGGTCCCACCGACCGCGGTCCCGTCTTCCGCCACACCCCCCTCCGCGGGTCCGCGCCCGCGGCCACAGCCACAGCCACAGCCGCGGATCGACATTCGCCGGGCGGACGACAGAGCGGCGACGCGCGTCGGCTGGCTCGACTCCCACCATTCCTTCTCGTTCGGCCATCACTACGATCCGTCGAACACCCACCACGGTCTGCTGCTGGTGAACAACGACGACACGGTCGCTGCCGGGACCGGGTTCGAGACCCATCCGCACCGGGACATGGAGATCGTCACCTGGGTCCTGCGCGGATCGCTCGTGCACCAGGACTCCACCGGCCACTCCGGCGTCATCTACCCGGGACTCGCGCAGCGGATGAGCGCCGGTCGCGGGATCCTGCACTCGGAGAAGAACGACTCCTGGCGTCTCGACGACGGCGGGGAGCCGCATGACGAGCCGGTGCATTTCGTCCAGATGTGGGTCGCACCGGACCGCCGGGGCATCGACCCCGGCTACGAGCAGCTGGAGATCGACGACGAGCTGCTACGCGGCGGCCTGGTACCGGTGGCGTCCGGGATGGCCAGGCACCGCGGGCAGAGCGCGATCACGATCAGAAACCGGTTCGCGGCCCTGTGCGCCGCCCGGCTCAGCCCCGGTCGGGACGTCACGCTTCCCGAGGCTCCCTACCTGCACCTGTTCGTGGCGCAGGGCGAGGTGACGTTGGAGGGGACGGGTGTGCTGCGCGCCGGGGACGCGGTCCGGTTCACCGCGACCGGCGGTCAGCGGGTCAGCGCCTCGGCTCCCGCCGAGATCCTGGTCTGGGAGATGCACGCCGACCTGGCCGATCTGGCCAATCTGTCCGACCTGTCCGACCTGTCCGACCTGTTCGGTCTGGCATGATCGCGCGGCAGCCGAATTGTGGGGAGCCAGACACGGTCCAGGGACCGCAGACCGTGCTCAGGTCCCCCAAATTCACCGGCCGACGGCCAGCCGGTCCTGATGGGCGAAGAGCTGGTCGTGCATCTCCCAGAATCGCCCGTGCGCCCCGGCGGCCTCCGCAGCCAGCGCCGCGGTGAGCCCGTAGGGATGGACGTCGAACACCGGGAAGTGCCGGAAGACCAGCCGGGCCTGCCCCTGCGAGGTCTCGGTGAACTCGTGCAGGACGGGAGTCGCCCGGGCGCAGTACGGGCATTCGAAGTCGGCATACTCGACGACGACGACCGGGGCGTCGGCCGGCCCGCGGGAATGGCGGAACGGGCCGATCGGCACCGCGGGAGCGGCGGTCCCGGCCAGGATGGATCCGGCCAGGTCACGATTATGACCACCCCGTCGCGCCCCCACCCGCCACCGTGCCGACGGGGGCGGATCGCCAGTGCCGAGGTGGTGAACAATTGGCAGCATGGGCGACCAGCGAGATCCCGGCAGGCGGGAGCGACCTCGGCCGGACTGGGCGACCACCGGGGCGGCCGATCCGCCGAACCCGGCCGAGCCACCGCCTCCCGCCAGACAGGAACATCCCGCCGAACAGGTACACCCCGCCAGACAGGCACATCCCGCCGCACCACCGCCTCCGGCGGATCCGCCGCGTCCCCTCGATCTCAACGCCGACCTCGGCGAGGGTTTCGGGGTCTGGCGCCTCACCGAGGATGAAGCCCTGCTCGACCTGGTCACCAGCGCCAACATCGCCTGCGGGTTCCACGCCGGTGACCCCGCGACAATGCGGCGGACGTGCGAGCAGGCGGTCCGCTGCGGAGTCCGCATCGGCGCCCAGGTCAGCTACCGCGACCTCGCCGGCTTCGGTCGCCGCCGCATCGACATGGACCCCGACGATCTACGTGACGACGTCCTCTATCAGCTCGGCGCGCTGGACGCCTTCGCCCGGACGGCCGGCGACCGGGTCCGCTACGTCAAGCCGCACGGCGCCCTCTACAACGCCATCGTCACCGACGAGGAGCAGGCGCAGGCCGTCGTCGAGGCCATCCGCTGCTACGACGCGACGCTGCCGGTCCTGGGCCTGCCCGGATCGGCGTGGTTGCGGCGCGCGAGCGAGGCCGGCCTGACCGCGGTCGGCGAGGCGTTCGCCGACCGCGCCTACACGGCCGCGGGCACTCTGGTCTCCCGGCGCACGGCCGACGCCGTCCTGCACGATCCCGACGTCGTCGTCGCGCGCGGCGTGCGGATGGCGGTCAAGGGCGTGGTCGTCAGCCGGCAGGGCACACCGGTGGACGTCGACGCCCGCTCTCTCTGCGTGCACGGGGACACGGCGGGCGCGGTCGAGCTGGTCAGACGGCTGCGCCAGGCCCTGCTCGACGCGGGTGTCCCCCTGATCCCGTTCAGCTGAGAGGATCGCGATGCGCATCCTGCCCTGCGGTGACGAGGCACTGCTCGTCGAGGTGGCCGGCCTGGCCGAGGCCGAGGCCCTCTACGCGCGGCTGCGGCGGATCGCCCCGGTCGGGATCATCCAACTGGTTCCCGCGGCGCGGACGGTGCTGGTCGCGTTCGATCCCGCGGCGACCGACGCCGGGCGCCTGAGCGCCGCCCTGCTGCGCGCCGCCGGGGCTCAGCCCGGCACGTCCGGCCCCACGCCCTCGTCCGGCCCCGCGCCGCAGACCGGTCCCGATCCCTCGTCCGGCCCCGGGCCGCAGGCCGGTCCCCCGCTCAACCGGGACGTCGTGACGATACCGGTGCGCTACGACGGCCCCGATCTGGCCGAGGTCGCCCGGCTCAGCGGACTGACTCCGGCGCAGGTCGCGGACCGGCACGTACGTGGCGGGCACCGGGTCGCGTTCTGTGGCTTCGCTCCCGGCTTCGCCTACATCGCGGGCCTCGACCCGGCGCTGCGCGTGCCACGCCGGGACAGCCCGCGCACCCGGGTCCCCGCGGGCGCGGTCGCCATCGCCGACGAGTTCAGCGGCGTCTACCCGCGGACCTCGCCTGGCGGATGGCGGCTGATTGGCCATACCGACCTGCGGGTCTTCGATCCCGGCCGGGAGCCGCCCGCCGTGCTGGCCCCGGGCACGCGGGTGCGGTTCATCGCCATCGCCGACGCCATCGCCGACGCCGACGCTGCCCGGTCGGTGTCGTGATCGAAATATCATGATCAAGATTTCATGATCGAAATCGTCGCACCAGGCCCGTTCGCCACGGTCCAGGATCTCGGCCGGCCAGGGCTCGCGCACCTGGGCATCACCCGGTCCGGCGCTGCCGACCGTCGCAGTCTGTTGCTGGCGAACCGGCTCGTCGGCAACGTCGCGACCGCGGCGGCGGTCGAGCTCACCTACGGCGGCCTCATCGCACGGTTCACGGATCCGGCGCTGATCGCGCTGACCGGCGCGCCGTGCCCGCTGGAACTCGCCGGTCGCCAGATCAGCATGTACTCCCCGGTGGACGTGCCCGCCGGCGCGCTGCTGCGGATCGGGGCACCCGATCGGGGCCTGCGCACCTACCTCGGAATTCGCGGGGGGATCGGTGTCCCACCGGTGCTCGGCTCACGATCGAGTGACACCCTCTCCGGGATCGGTCCGCAACCGCTGACCGCCGGTCGGCAGCTGCCGTCGGCGGCCGACAGCGCGGACCCGCCGACCGTCGACCTCGCCCCGCTCGCCCAGTACCCGGACGAACCGACCCTGCGGGTCCTCGCCGGCCCCCGCGACGACTGGTTCACCGCGGACGCGCTGCCCACGCTGTTCTCCGCGTCCTATGAGGTGACGGCCCAGAGCGACCGGGTCGGCGTGCGGCTCGTCGGGCCGGCGCCACGCCGCCGGATCACCGCGGAGCTGCCCTCGGAGGCCATCGTCACCGGAGGGATCCAGATCCCCCCGGACGGGCGGCCGGTCCTCTTCCTCGTCGACCATCCGGTCACCGGGGGTTATCCCATGCTGGGCGTCGTCGCGTCCGAGGATCTGCACCTGGCCGCGCAATGCCGGCCCGGCCAGCGCATCCGGTTCCGGCCTTACCACGGCTGGACCACAAGATGACAGGCGAGGAGCGCCACCCGCGAAATTCGTTATCTTTGCTCGTATTGCTCCCGGGGGGGGAGACCCGAGGAGGCCTTATGGGTTCGGTTCGATTCACGACCGTCATCGCCGCCGCGTCCGTGGCCGCCCTCGCAGCGGCGCTCACCACGGCCTGCCAGGCGTTTCCCGCCGGCAAGGCAGCGTCGGCGACACCGTCTACGGGAGCCCGGGCCGACCAGGAGATCACGATCGCCGCGACTCCCATCCCGCCGCACCCGTCCGGGGCGGCGCACACGGAGCTCACCGCGGGGTCGTTCGCCCAACCGACCACGCAGCCGCACCCGCAGCCGACCACGCAGCCGCACCCGGAACCGGTTGCGGAGCCGGCGAGGACATCGCCGACGGCGTCGTCCGGCCTGTCCACGGCCACGGCCACGGCCCCGCTACCGCCACGGACCGACGAACCGCCCGCGGGCCTGCCGGACGATGCCCGCCTGCCGGTTCCGGTGCAGGCACCCCTCGTCGCACCGGGCACGAGCGCCGCACCGGGCACGAGCGCGCCCGCTCCGGCTTCGACGCGGACGCCGCCCGTCGCCCCGCCCCGGACCGGCACCGAGGCCGCCGAGGTGGTCCGGTTGACCAATATCGAGCGGGCCCGAGCGGGCTGCGGCGCGCTGACGGTCGACGCCCGGCTGGCAGCCGCGGCGCAGGCGCACAGCGCCGACATGGCGGCGAACGGCTACTTCGGTTACACCGGCAGGGACGGTCGCGGCCTCGACAAGCGGCTGGCCGCCAACGGGTACACCGCCGATCTCATCGGGGAGAACATCGCCGCCGGATCGCTCACCGCGGCTCGGACCATGCAGATGTGGATGGACAGCGCCGATCGGCGGACGACCATCCTCACCTGTGCCTTCACCGCCATCGGCGTGGGCTACGCCACCGGCGGCGCGTACGGCACCTACTGGACGCAGGACTTCGCCGGTGCCGACCCACGAAACCACTCCGGGTCGAGACGCTCAGCCCACCCTGAGGCGCACGGCCGGCCCTGAGACGCACGCTTCCCCTGTTCCCCCCGACGGATCCTTCCGTCAGTGGTGGCTGCGGCGCCGATGACGGCCGAACGCGCCCGTGCGTTCCTCGGCTCCCTCGGCCGGAGCACCCTCGGCCGGAGCACCCTCGGCCGGAGCACCCTCAGTCGGAGCGCTCTCGGCCGGAACGCCCTCGGTCGGGACCGAGGCACTGAGGCGGTCGCTGGGATAGACCTCCGGCTCCGCCAGGGGGCCCGGGCGCATGGCCGCCTGCTCCCGGAGTTCCCGCTGACGGCGCGCCGCGGCCACGTCGCGCACCCCCCGCACGCTCAGCCGACCCCACGCGGTCGAACCGAGAAAGAGGATCACGGCGCCGAGGCCGTAGAAGAAACTGATCCAGACGAGCGCCTGCCGGGCGGACCCACCGACCGGCCGGCCGAGCGCGCCGAGGTCCCAGGGGCCCGCCAGCGTCGGGCCGACGACAAACCAGGCGCCGGCGACGACCGCGAGCCACGCACCCAGCGCGGCGGTGCCCCGGGTGGAGCTCATCAACAGCAGGAACCCACCGACGAACGCGGCGGCACCCGGCAGCACCTCCAACCAGAAACGGGCCGACGTCCAGGTCCAGGCGCTGTTCGGGGTGAAGGCGAAGTCGAAGTACGGCCCGATGAACGGAATCAGCGCCCCCCACACTCCCAGGAGCATCAGCAGCAGACCACTGACCGCACCCCGGCTGCGGGGAATGTGCCAGGCGCCCAACCAGGGGGAGTCGATGTCGGCGACGTGGGTCATCGGGAGCTCCTTCCGTGGCCAACGCCAGGAACGTGCCCCGCCCGGTGCCGATGAACCCTCGCCGGCGACCAGTCACCACCCGGCGCGCGGAAGAGCCGGGCGGTTTCCCGCCCGCGTCGACGATGACCGACTGGGCGCGGACCATCTCGGCCCGGATCTGCGCCGGTGTACGATGACTGAACGGCTGGGCGCCTCCACGGGCGTTTACCGTCTCCGACGTACTGGCGGCGACGAGGTGCTTCAGGTTGACCGCGGCGTTGGCGTCACGGTCGATCACCAGCCCGCAGGACTGGCAGGCGAAGATACGGTCCGACAGGGTGAGGCTTGGGTTTCGCCCGCCACAGCCGGAACAGGTCTTCGAGCCCGGCCACGTGCAGGTCCTCGACGACCACGACGTCATGGCTGGTCGTAAGCCTGGTCGTAAGCTTGCGCAGCCCGTCGCGGCGCTGGTAGGCGACGCGGGCATGGAGGCGACCGAGGGTGGCAGCGCGTCTACGGCGACCGGCACTGCCCGGCCGATCCGGGGCAGCTTCACGTGCCGATCCCCAGCCGGACCGTAGGCGCCGGTCGTGTACCGGAACGAGTCGCGGGCCTTCCCGCGTTTCTTGAACCGGGGAAAGCCGACCCGGCGGCCCTTCCGCGTGCCCGTACGGGAGTCGGTGACGTTCTTCAACCCGCGGGCCAGCCGGTCCAGCCCGGCGCAGGACGTCGAGCATCCGCGGTGTCCACACTGGATGCGGACCGTCGTCGATCGTCAGGGCGACCGCGTCCGCGGGCGCTCCCCACCGGGGCCCACAAATGTTCCAGTAGACCATACATCGGAAATCACCGTTGAAAGCGAGACCAAGCCGACAAGAACCCGTGCGAAGGAAGGAGACGGTCGGGCTTCGGATCAAGGCGGATCGGAACGCGAACCGGGCACATCGAGATCGGTGAGATTAGCGAGATCGGTGAGACCAGGACGGGTCGGAACCAGGGTCCTCGCCGGCCGCCGGGCCCCGGTCAGACCTCAGCGGCCGCCGGGCCCGAACCGCCCAGTCCGGATCCGCCCGGGCTCGTGGCCGAGCGCGACGAGCATGTCGGCCGCTGCCTCGACGAAGCCGTTCGGCCCGCAGACGTGACTACTCCGGAGGATGTTGATCGCCGCGTTCACGCAGGTACTGACCAGGAGGAAGGCACGGGGGCGCGGACCGCCGACGGCCCTGAAAGCCCGGCGAGACGGTACCCATCGTGCACTCATCCCACGTCAGGCCCTACCGCGTCAGGCCACGTCGGTGTCATGCCGTGGATCGGGCGCGCCCTTTCGCCAAGCATGATGTTGAGGCCACGATGTCGACAATCCGGACGAATCGCCGTCTGTTAACATAAATATGCCACACAGTCCACCGATATCCGACGATCATTAGGC
>NZ_CDWWEW010000199.1:0-9240 GCF_977966315.1 Frankia sp. CeRuru1 | reverse complement strand
GTTGTCGTGACCGCGCCGGCCACGGCCTCGATCGGCGTGGGCGCCGTCGGCCCGCTCGTCCGCGCCGAGCGCGGCGGCGACGAGCCTGTCGTCGGCGACCACGGCGGCGATGGCCTCGGGGAGCACGTCCCGTTCGGCGAGGGCGGTCCGCAGCTCCGCGTAGAACTGCGCCTGCAGAGCCGGCCGCGGCCGCACGTACACCGCCCAGGTGTCGACCAGGACGGGACTCGGCCCCGGCGGGGGCACCGGACCGGTGGTCGCGCGGGCGTCCAGCCCGAGCGGGGCGAGGATCTGGCGGTGCAGCTCGGCCCGGGCCGGGGCATCCCACGGATCGGCCGGCGCCGTCCGCAGCCGGTCGCGCAGGGCCGATATCTCGTCCAGACCGGGGAGGCCGAGGCCGTGCAGGGGCTCGGTCTCCAGGCTCGCCGGACCGTCGGGATGCAGCCGGATGACCCCGGAGTCCGGATCGACCGTCAGCACCATGCGGGTGACGAGCAGCGGATGGATGATCGTCGCGTCGCCGACCCGCCAGCACAGCACCGACTGCCCCCAGGCCAGCTCCACGGTCGCGGCCTCGCGCTGCAGCCGCAGGCGCAGGTCGAACAGGCGCTGGTAGAGGGCGCGCGCGTCGCGGGCGGCGCGTGCCCCGGGCGCCCACGGCCGCCACACCTGACGCACCCAGGCGTCGAGCAGGGCGACGGCGCCCGGCGGAGCGTCCCGCTCCTCGCCCGGGACGCCGGGAGCGGGAGGCTCGCGTTCCCTGGTCCGCTCGACGGCCTCCGCGTCCAGGAGATGGGCGGGGATGGTAGGTGGGGCGTCCGGGCTCACCACCGTCCCGGCCAGGTAGCGGTCGAGCGGGGGTGGCCAGCTCGGCGCGGCCGGCTGGGGCAGCCGGGCGACCTCCAGCCAGCTCTCCCGCTGCGTTGTCGGGCCGAACCGGATCCCCGGATGGGACGGGACGTCAGCCGGAAGGAGCGGAGCGGGGACGTACTCGGCGAGCTGGCGACGGGGGGCACCGCGCCGTTCGGCGGCGAGCGCGGCCAGGTAGTCCAAGAGCCGAAGCGACCGGCCACGGACCTGATCACGGGCGGACATCGGGCTCCTCGGCCGGGGGCTGGGTCAGGGCGCGGCGGCGCGACGCCATCGGCCGTCCGTGCCTCCGCCTGATCGACCTTACGACCTGTCTCCGACACAATCGCCGGCTTCCGGCTTGTCCCGCCCGGACCGCTGCCCGAGGAGGCTGCCCGAGGAGGCTGCCCGGGACGGGCGGCGCGTTTCCGCCCGTGGCCACACCCACGCCGGACGAGGCCGACGCCTGATCCGCTACCAGGGACGCACGTGGGGCGGCGAACCGTCGGCGTGTCGATCCTGTCGTCTTCTGGACACGCATAGTGACTATCGGTACCGTCCGACGTCGTCTGGTCCGACGTCGTCTGGTCGGGCTGCGCCGAGTCGGGTTGCTGGGGGAGAACCACCATGGGATTGCGTTCCGGCGGTGCCGCCGTGCTCACGAGCATGCTGGTTGTGCTGACCGCGGTTCCGGTCGCGGCTTCGCGCCCCGCGGATGGCCCGTCGCGTTCCGTGGCGGAAAGCTCGCGTTCCATCGACGAGGTGCCGGACCAGGTCTCGCTCCGGGCTCTCGACGGCGGCGGCGACCACGGCAGCGGCGGCGGCGACCACGGCAGCGGCAGCGGTGGCGGTGATGGGGACCAGGGCCGTGGTGGTGATGGGGACTCCAGAGCGTCCGCCGGCACGGGTGCGTCCCGGCCCCCCGCCCCGGACAGGACCGGGACGGATCCCCGCGGGAACTCGCTTTCCTATACCGGTGGGCAGATCAGCGTCCTCGCCGTACTGGCGGCGCTGTTGCTCGGTGGGGGTGCCTTCTGGCGACGCGCGCACCGGGCCGGGCTGTCCTGAGCGCGGTGACCTGCCGGCTGCCGGCCGGCGAATCTGGGGGACCTGAGCACGGTTTGCGGTCCCTGGACCGTGACTGGCTCCCCCAAATTCGGCCGCCGCGCGATGGTGGTCACTGCATAAGCTGACCGTCTCCCGGCCGTCGCGGCCGCCAACGTCGCGGGGCCTCCGGATCCGGGTCCGTATCCGGGTCCGGACCCGGGTACGGTCTGGTCTAGTTTGGGTTATCCGGCTCGGACGGCCTGCTCGCATCGCCCGGAGGTGTCCGCCTCGGACAAGTCGGGACGGGGTTGGCAGGTTGTTACGCCGGTTTCGCGCCTATGAAGCCATTGTTTCCGTCCGCAGGTTGCGGGTTATCCGGTCGACGGGGCCGTGGTGGGTGGTTTGGGTCGGTACTCTCGGTGTGGAGAGACCTGGGATGATCGGGGGCGTCCGTGCTCCTCTGGTCCAGGTAAGTATGAAGCGAAGTCACCGAGACTGATGTAGTGCCGATCGAGACGTGAGGGCCGGGTAACGGTGGGTGCACCAATACTGGTGGATAATGCCGATCTGGCGGTCAAGACCCTGGGGGTCTGCCGGATTGATTCCCCGCTCCTGCCGCTGCTGGGGGAGCGGCCGACGACGCAGCACTATATCGATGAGTCGGACAAGGTCCTCTACGACGACACTGCCCTGATGATCTCCTCGCGTGGTGTCGCGCTCGACGACCTGCCCGGATTCGAGCCGGCCGGGCCGCGCCGGAAGATCTACTTTGACCCGTCGAAGACCCGGGTGGGCATCGTCACCTGTGGTGGGCTCTGCCCCGGGTTGAACAACGTGATCCGCGGTCTGGTGCTGGAGCTGACCTCGCACTACCGGGTTCGGCGGATCTTCGGGTTCCGTAACGGGTACCAGGGCTTCATCGCCCGCTACGGCCACGACGTCGTCGATCTCACCCCGGAGAGCGTCGCCAACATCGACGACGACGGCGGGACGATCCTCGGCAGTTCCCGCGGTCAGCAGGATCCCGCCGAGATCGTCGACTGCCTCTCCCGGATGAACATCAACATCCTGTTTGTCATCGGTGGTGACGGGACCCTGCGCGGGGCCGGGCAGATCGCCCGGGAGGCCGAGACGCGCGGGGAGAAGATCGCCGTGGTCGGCATCCCGAAAACGATCGACAATGACATCCCCTACATCGACCAGAGCTTCGGCTTCCAGACGGCCTTCGGCAAGGCCGCGGAGTCCATCCGGGTCGCGCACGCCGAGGCGACGTCCGCGCCCGGCGGGCTCGGCGTGGTCCGGCTCATGGGCCGCCACTCGGGATTCATCGCCTGCTACGCGACGCTGGCGAAGAGTAACGCGGACGTGGTGCTCATCCCGGAGCTGCCGTTCAAGCTGGAGGGCGACGGCGGCCTGCTGAACTACGTGCGTCGCCGGGTGGCCGAGCGCGGCCACGCCGTCGTCGTCGTCGCCGAGGGTGCCGGCCAGGAGCTCGTCGTCGGCCAGCCGGAGAGCACCGACGCGTCCGGGAACCGCAAGCTGCACGACATCGGCCCGGAGCTCTCCCGCCAGATCAAGGAGTACTTCGACGCCGAGGGTATCGAGCTCAACCTGAAGTACATCGACCCCAGCTATGTGATCCGCAGCGTGCCGGCGAACCCGTACGACAGCGTCTACACGATCCGGCTCGCCCACGCGGCCGTGCATGCCGCGATGTCCGGCCGCACGGAGATGGTCGTCGGCCGCTGGCGGCGGCGGTTCATCCACATCCCGATCCCGCTCGCGATCAGCCAGCGCAACCAGGTCGACCCGGCCGGCGATCTGTGGATGTCCGTCCTCGAGGCGACCGGCCAGCCGCCCCGCTTCGAATAGCCGAGTAGCCAGCCCCCCTCTCTTGCCTTTCCAGAGGGATAAAAGGGACGTCGAAGCCTCTGGACAGGCAAGGTTCCCGGTGTGGCCGTGCGTGTCCACAAGGACGAATCGGGCCCGGGGCCTCTGGACAGACACCCACCGGAACAGCCCACGGTGTGCCGTGGTCAGGCCGGGCCGGTCCAGGCCGGGTCAGGCCGGTCCAGGCCGGGTCAGGCCAGGCGGCGGATCCACCAGAAGCAGAAGCCGGTCCGTCATGCCGGACGGTGGGCGCCGATCACCGTAGGGTACGACGACAGACGCACCCGGCCCGCCGCGCCCGACCTGGATGTGCTGGCCGGACACTGTTCGGACCTGGCGGGTAGGAGGGCAGGGAGTACGTGGAGGTCTTCGAGACTCATCGGAGCCTGATCGAGGACTATGCGGCCTTCACCGACTCCCTCGTCGAGGTTCGCGACGAGAAGATCAGAGATTATCTCGAGCAGGAGCGGGCGGCGAAGGTCCGCTGGCCTGACCCGTGGATCTCGCTCAACCCTGCGTTCGCCTCCGGCGGCACGGTCGACGAACTGGTCGGCACGGGTCTGCTGCACCCCGACTGCGGCAGATTCTTCCGGGTCAAGAGGGATGCCGACGATCCCGGCAGGCGGTCGCTGACGCTGTATCGGCACCAACGGGAAGCCATCGAGACGGCCCGGGACGGCGGCAGCTATGTGCTCACCACCGGCACGGGATCCGGTAAAAGCCTTTCCTACATTGTTCCGGTCGTGGATTCCGTCCTCCGTGACCCCCGCCCGAACCACATCTCGGCGATCGTGGTCTACCCCATGAACGCGCTGGCGAACAGCCAGCTCCACGAGTTGCAGAAGTATCTCGAATGGGGACTACCCGTGGATGGCCGGTCGGTCACCTTCAACCGGTACACCGGGCAGGAATCGGCCGAGTCCCGGCAGCGGATCCTGGATCGGCGCCCCGACATACTGCTGACGAACTACGTGATGCTCGAGTATATCCTCACCCGGCCGCACGAGCGCCAGGCTCTGATCGGGGCAGCCGCCGGCCTTCGTTTCCTCGTCCTCGACGAACTACATACCTACCGCGGCCGTCAGGGTGCTGACGTCGCACTGCTCACCCGACGGGTACGGGACGCGTGCGAAGCACCGGACATGCAGTGTGTCGGTACCTCGGCCACCATGTCGAGAAAGGCGTCCTTCGAGGAGATGCGCCGCGAGGTCGCCGTCGTGGCGGGTCGGTTGTTCGGCACGGAGGTTCGGCCCGACCGGGTCATCGGTGAGACGCTCGAACGCGCGACGGCGTGGCGACCGGTCAGTGACGTGGAGTTGCGGGCCCGGGTCATCGATGCCGAGCCCATGGATGCCGAGCCCATGGATGCCGAGCCCATCGATGCCGGGCCGCCGGTGCGGGTCGGTGAGCAGGTACCGCTCGACCCAACCGGCGCGCCACCGCCGAGCGGGGGGCGGCCCCAGCCCTTTGCGCGGCTCGCGGGCGATCCGCTGGCGATCTGGGTCGAGGACACCTTCGGTCTGGCTCTCGGTCCCGGAGACCGGCTGGTGCGGGAGGACCCGACGACCCTGGCCGCTGCCGCCGAGAAGCTCGCCGAGCGGACGGATCTCCCGGTGGAAACCTGTGCCGGCGCCATTCAGGCCATGCTCGTCGAGGGCGCGGCGGTGCGTCATCCGGAGCACGGCAGACCGTTGTTCGCCTTTCGCCTGCACCAGTTCCTCTCCAAGGGGGACACGGTCCACGTCAGTCTGGAACCGACGATGGTCCGGTATATTACCAGTCAATACCAGGTGAGTGTGCCCGGATCGCGGGACAAGGTACTGCTGCCGCTGGCCTTCTGTCGTGAATGTGGTCAGGAATATCTCGTCGTCGCGCGCAGCAGGGACACCCCTCGCCGCTATACCGCCCGCCGGGAGTCGGTCGCGGTTGAAAGTGAAGCCGATCTCGGCTATCTCTATGTGAGCGAGGATCATCCCTGGCCTGCCGATCCCATTGCCGAAGGGCGTTTTCCGGACACCTGGTTCGACGCCGACGAGCACGGGCACTCGTTCGTCCTGCCAAGACTCGCCGATCAGGTGCCGCGCCGGGTCCGGGTGACGGCGGACGGCAGCGAGGTCGAGACGGACGGCGAGCGCGCCGTGTTCCTTCGTGACGTGTCCGGTTCGGTGGCGTCCGGTTCGGTGGCGTCTGGTTCCGTGGCGTCCGGTTCCGCGGCGTCCGGTTCCGCGGCGTCTGGTTCCGCGGCGTCCGAGCCGATGACGGCCTGGTTCATCCCGGCGCCGTTCCGGTTCTGCCTGCGCTGCCGGGTCTCGTACGAGCAGCTGCGGGCCCAGGACTTCGCCAAGCTGGCCTCGTTCGCCGCCGAGGGCCGCAGCTCGGCCGTGTCGTTGGTCAGCACCAGCATCGTGCGTAACCTGCGGCGCCAGAAGGCGTTGGACTCCCGGGCCAAGAAGCTGCTCACCTTCGTCGATAACCGCCAGGACGCGAGCCTGCAGGCCGGGCATCTCAACGACTTCGTGCAGGTCACCCAGCTACGCGGCGCGCTGTACCGGGCCGCGCGCGCGGCGGGCCCCGCCGGCCTGCGGTTCGACTCGGTTGCCGAGCGTGTCACCGATGCGCTGGACCTGCCGATGCGGTCGTTCTCCGCGATCGAGGAGCCGGTGTTCAGCCAGCGCGACAACGTGCTGCGGGCGCTGCGGGCGGCGATCGGGTACCGCGTCTACGCCGACCTCGAACGAGGTTGGCGGGTGACCATGCCGAACCTCGAGCAGACCGGCCTCATCACCTTCGACTACGTGGACCTGGACGAGATCGCCCAGCACCAGGCGTCGTGGGCGACAACCCATGCCCTGCTGCGCGACGACGATCCCGAGCACCGGGCGCTGCTCGCCCGCATCCTGCTGGACGAGATGCGCCGGGCGCTCGCCGTCGACGTCGACGCCCTCACCCAGCCTGGCCACGAGCGCATCGTCCAGACAGCCGACCATCTGCTCCGCGGGGTCTGGGCGGTGTCGGGGGACGAGCCGCGGGTGCTCGAACGCACCGCCTACCCGTTCCCGGGCGGCCGGGGAGGCACGCGGGACGCCATACACGTCACCGGTCGTGGTGCGTTCGGCCGCTACCTGCGCCGACCGCACGAGTTCCCGCGCCACCGTGGCCGGATCCGGACGGACGACGCCGAGGCCGTGATCCACGACCTGTTCACGGTGCTGGAGCGCCATGGCCTGATCGGGCAGGTGATGGTCACCGGGCCGGCCCGCGGCGGCGCGCGGGCTTACGCGCGGGCTCAACGGGGCCCGGCGGGCTACCGGGTGAAGGCGTCGGCGCTCATCTGGCGGGCCGGGGGCGGTCGACGTGGCGCGGAGGACCCGCTGCGCCGCGTGGTCGACGACACCGTCGGCGCACGGGTCAACCCGTTCTTCCGCGATCTGTACTCGCACGCCGCCGCGGAGCTCGCCGGCATCGTCGCCCGCGAGCACACCGCCCAGGTCCGGGCCCAGCAGCGGCAGGACCGGGAGGAGGCGTTCCGCCGCGGGGGCGACCCGGCCGAGGGCGGGCTGCCCCTGCTCTACTGCTCGCCGACGATGGAGCTCGGCGTCGACATCGCGGACCTCAACGCCGTCATGATGCGCAACGTCCCCCCGACCCCGGCCAACTACGCGCAGCGTTCGGGCCGGGCCGGGCGCAGCGGCCAGCCGGCGCTCGTGACGACCTACTGTTCCACCGGCAGCGCGCACGACCAGTACTACTTCCGCCGGTCGAAGCTGATGGTCGCCGGTCGCGTGACCCTGCCCCGGCTCGACCTCGCGAACGAGGATCTGGTCCGTTCGCACGTGCATGCCATCTGGCTCGCCGAGAGCGGCGCGAGCCTGCACCGCGGGCTCACCGACGTCCTCGATACCGCCGAGGGCCCACGCGGCGAGCTGCCACTGCCGATCCGGGAGGATCTCGCCGCTCACCTGGACGACCCCGCCGTGCGGGCCCGCACGGTGCGGCGGGCCGAGGCGGTGCTCGCCGAGGAGATGAAGAACAGCCCCTGGTGGTACGACCGGTGGATACCCGACGTCGTGAACGGGGCGTTCCTCGCGTTCGACGGAGCGTGCGACCGGTGGCGGGCGATGTACCGGCAGGCGATCGTCGACCAGCGGGAGCAGAACCGCCGGGTGCTCGACCGGTCCACCCAGTCGAAGGCGCGGGCGGCCGCGCGCCGACGTCGGTACGAGGCCGAGCAGCGCCTGCACCTGCTCACCAACGACTCCCCCGACCAGCAGCTCTTCAGTGATTTCTACTCCTACCGCTACTTCGCCTCCGAGGGTTTCCTACCGGGTTATTCCTTCCCCCGGCTGCCGTTGGCCGCCTACATTCCCGGCAGCCGGCGGGGCGACGGGTCCTACATCCAACGGCCCCGGTTCATCGCGGTCGGTGAGTTCGGCCCGGGCGCGCTGATCTATCACGAGGGTGGGCGGTACCAGGTCACCAGCGTCCAGGTCCCCGGCTCGGAGCACGGCGTCCCCGGATCGGTGGCGACGATCGAGGCACGGCTGTGCGAGTCCTGCGGCTACTGGCATCATCGCGACGCGGCCGTGAACCGGTGCGAGGAGTGTGGCACGGTGCTGGGCGGCGGCCGGGCCGGGCTCATGCACCTGCAGACGGTGACCACCACCCATCGCCGACGGATCTCCTCCGACGAGGAGGAGCGCCGCCGGGCCGGTTTCGACCTGCTCACCACCTTCCGGTTCAGCCGGCACGGGGTCCGGCCGGGACGGCTCGCCGCGGACGTGCGCGGCCCGGATGGGGAGGACCTCGCCGAGTTCGTCTACGGCGATACCGCGACGATCCGGATCATCAACCAGGGCCTGCGGCGGCGGGCGGACAAGAACGACGTCGGCTACTGGCTCGACACCGTCAACGGCCGGTGGCTGAATGAGAGACGGGCCGGCGAGCTCCGGGCCGGGGATCTCACGGAGGAGGAGTCCGGTCTCGACGAGTTCGCCGACGACCCGCGGGCCCGCAAAATCATCCCGTACGTGGAGGACCGGCGCAACATCGCCGTCGTCCGGCTCGCCCGGCCGGTCTCCGACGAGGTGGCGACCTCGGTGCGGTACGCGCTCGAACGCGGCATCGAGGCGCTGTTCCAGCTCGAGGACGCGGAGCTGGAGTCCCAGCGGCTGCCCGACCCGGACGGCCGGGGCCGGATGCTCTTCGTCGAGAGCGCGGAGGGCGGCGCGGGCGTGCTGCGCCGCCTGCATGACGAGCCGGAGGCGCTGGCGGCGGTGGCGGAGGAGGCGCTGCGCATCGTCCATTTCGATCCGAAGACCGGGGAGGACACCGACCGGGCGCCGGGCGCCCGGGAGCGCTGCGAACGGGGCTGCTACGACTGCCTGCTCTCCTATGGCAATCAGTCCGACCATACCGTCATCGATCGACATGCCGCGGTCGAGATCCTTCGTGCCC
>NZ_CDWWEW010000198.1:0-9282 GCF_977966315.1 Frankia sp. CeRuru1 | reverse complement strand
GCGGACATGCCCCTTGCGATCAGCCCCGGCCTCCTCCGGCGGGGCGTCCTCACGACCGCAGACCCGCGACGACGAAACGGCAGGCATGTCGCCTCATCCCCACGCTGTCCCACCCGCGCTCCGCCCGATCGTGCTGCTCGCCAGGATGCGCGACATACTCCCGCCAGCGCGGCTGGCGGATCTGCTCGCCGCCTTCGACCCGCCTGTCGCCCCGACGGCGCCAGAATGGATCGACCTGTGCTCGGCGCTGGACGCCTACGACCAGGCGGCACAGTTCGGCCTGAGCACCGAGAAGGCGCGCTACCAGGTCGACACTGCCGCCATGATCTTCGACCTGCGCTACGGCGGCGGTGAGCACCAACTGATCAATGGCATCCATGAACGCCGGCCGGCCCCGTAGACGCCCCGCACGCCGCGAGCCCGCGCACTGCCGTTACCTGACGGCGCGGTCGGAACAATGGGGTCAGATGGATCGAAACGGCCGCATCGTCGGTGGAGCCGGGGCCAGTCGAGACAGCCCACCGGGAAGCGGCGACGGGGCCGTAGGCCGCCGTGCTTCGTCCACTGCGCTCGTCAAGCGGTAACCGAGATCGAGTCTCTGCGGGACCCGCCGAACGAATCGACATGATCGCGCCGGAGAAATGCACTCCGAAACCACTGTTTGTGCAGGTCAGCCGCCTCTTGGGAGCCGAAGAAAAGATTCGTGATGGGGGGAATGACTTGCCTCCCGGCTTCGGTCATCGTGGTGGCGCGCTACACACGGCATCAACCAATCTTGATCACTGCGAGGTGCGCGCCACCCGCGCACCAGGACGATCACGCTCGCGCGCCAGCCCGCCCAGCCCGCGTCCAAGCAAAGCAACTGGAGGATCTCCAGCCGATCTACTCAGCCTAGAAAGATCTTTGGCATCGGGAGGGCCGTCCGAGCCGCGGTCCGCACACATCGACAGGAGGGCACCGTCATGAGTGTCGACACCACCAGCAGGGCCGAGAACCTCCGCGACACCCTGGTCAACAAGATCATTAAGGGACATGTGCGCCAGGGCCTCACGATGCGCACCGACGTGGAGAGGGCGCTGAGGACGGTTCCGCGGGAGTTGTTCCTTCCGGGCATCTCCCTGGACGAGGCGTACAAGGACACCGCGGTCGTCACTAAGCGCCGCGCGGACGGCGTGAGCCTCAGTTCAGTGTCCGCGCCGTACCTGATCGCGGAGATGCTTGGCCAGGCGGGCGGCCGACACATACTTGAGATCGGCAGCGGCGGATACAACGCGGCGCTGCTGCGGGAGATCGCCGGGCCGGACGGGTCAGTGACCACTGTCGACATCGACCCGGACGTCACCGACAGGGCCCGCACATGTCTGGACGCGGCGGGCTATACCGACGTCAAGGTCGTGTGTGCTGACGCCGAGTTCGAGATCGAGCCTGGCCGGGCCTACGACCTGATCATGGTGACCGTCGGCGCGTGGGACGTTCCTCCAGCTTGGATCAATCAGCTCGCCGATGGCGGCACCCTCGTGGTTCCGCTTCGCACCCTGGGCATGACCCGATCCTGGGCACTTCAGCGTTCCGGGAATCACCTCGTCAGCCGCAGCAACCTGATGTGCGGCTTCGTGCCCATGCAGGGCGTTGGCGCCAGCGACAGTCGGAACGTCGCCCTCGGCGAGGGCGTGAGCCTGTGGCTCACCGAACTCCAGCAGGCCATCGACGGCGAAGCCGTCGCCGACGTGTTCTCCCAGGAACGTCGGGAAGCCCGGTCGGGGGTGACCGTCCCCGGAGGACGTCTTTCCGCCGACCTCGACCTGTGGCTGGCCACCCACCTACCCGACTTCGGCTCGATGATCATTCCGCAGGAAGCGATCGACAGCGGCCTCGTGGTTCCGTCGTGGCGCTGGGGTACCCCGGCCTTCGTCGACGGCGCGACCCTGGCCTACCGGGGCAAGCTGCGCCAGGTCGACGAGGCCGGGACCGAGTTCGAGTACGTCGCCTACGCTCACGGCCCCGGCGCGGCCGTGGCAGCCAGCCAGATGGCCGGCCAGATCCGTGCCTGGGACGAGGCCGGCCGTCCCGGTCCGACACTGTGCGTCTTCCCGATCGACACGCCTGACGCCGACCTTCCGGAAGGACTGGTGCTGAACAAAAGACACAGTCGCGTCGTCTTCACCTGGCCGCCCTCGAAGTAGCAGCCCACTCGCAGACGCCCCTCTGCCCCGTAGGAGGGGAAACGGCTTTCAAGATCCATTTTAGAAAGGATTTCCCCTGATGGACACGATGGACACCTCGGAGTTCCGCCTCAACGTCCAGCTCGTCGATGCCGGGCCCACGGCGGCGACCGGTTCGGAGGACTGCACCTCCGACACGTGCGGATCGGGAGAGACCGGCAGCGACGCCTGCACCACCAACGGCTGACCCTGACGTGTGGCCCGGCGTCCTGCGCAGGAGGCCGGGCCACACACCCACGGCACACGGACGGAGGGCGGGTGCGGGCGTACGAGGCCGTGGACGCGGCACTAATCAGAACGACGACAATCCCCGCGGATCTGGAATTACCGCCGTGGCCGGACCTGGCTGGCGACGATGTCGCAGGCTGGCGGACGTGGCTTCGACGGGTCTGGGCATTGGGCGGGTTCGCCGATGCGGTGCGGACAGGGTCACCGGAGCTGGCCGCCCAGGTGGAGCGGCAGCTCGACTCGCCAACGCCGACGGGCCGAAGCGGGACGCGACCGGTGCGGCGGCTGGTAGAGACGCTGGCGCAGTATCTACTGCGCTGGACGAGCAGAGCGACACCGTTCGGCTTGTTCGCGGGCGTCGCTCCGGTGAAGTTCAGCACCCGTGCGCAGGCCCCCGCGTGGAGCGACGATCATCGGATCGTGAACCGGCCGGACGGGCTGTTCATAGGCGAGCAGGCCGAGCAGATTGAGCAGCAGTTGGCCACGCTGCGGAAGGTTTCGGTCGTGACAAACTGCCTCGGGTTCGCCCGCGGCAGTTCATGGGTCGTCCCGGGCGTGAGTACCGAGGGCCGACTGTGGGATGCCGAGGTGGACCTCACTCGTCCCTTGCGGCTGGCAGTGGAAGCGGCCCGCCGGCCGATCGGGTTCAGCGACCTGGTCGCCAAACTGGCCGTCGAGGCGCCCACCGTCGAGCTGACGGTCATCGAAGGAATGCTGGCAGACCTGGTGGCTCACCGTGTGCTGCTGTCGGCTGTGCGCCCCCCGATGACCGTGGCTGACCCAGCGGCACATCTCGCCCACTACGCCGACCTGCCGGACCCGGCTAACCGGTGCGTGGTGGATGTAGGAGTCGACTGCACGGTGGCCTTGCCTCCGGCGGTACTGCGCGAGGTCGAGCTCGCCGCGTCGACCCTCGCCCTGGTCGCACCAGAGATGCCGGGGTGGCGTACGTATCACCAGGCGTTCCTCGAACGGTATGGGCCGGGCGCGGCAGTCCCCGTCCGGGAACTGGTCGCAGCATCCGGGCTGGGCCTCCCGGCCGGATACCGCGGGTCCCACCGGCATGAGCCGCATCTGCTCACCGCTCGTGACATGACCCTGACGAAGATCGCCCAGCAGGCCGCTCTCGATGGCCGTGCCGAAGTTGTCCTCGACGGCGACCTGATCGCCAGGCTGACCGTCGGCGATCGGCCGCCGGTCCCCCACACCGAGCTGCGTTTCAGCCTGGCGGCACAGGTCCTGGACGATTTGGACCGGGGAGCGTTCACGCTGACCGTCATCAGCGGAGCCCGGCACGCCGGGGTGACCGCCGGCCGGTTCCTGCACGTCCTCGACGACGCCGCACGGGAGCGGTTCTGCCGCGTATACGCCGCGCTACCGACCGCCACACCCGAAGCGATCACAGCGCAGATCTCGGCGCCGCCACTGGCCCGGAAGATGACGGCCTTGGCCAGGGTGCCTGCGATCCTGCCGGTCCTGCCCCTTGGCGAGTACCAGGAGAACCCCACCCTCGATCTTGACGACCTGGCGGTCACCGGTGACGCGCGACGGCTCTGGCTGCTTTCACTATCTCGCAGCTGCCCGGTCGAGCCGATGGTGTTCAACGCGGTCGACCTCCCTGACGGCCAGCAGCCTCTCGCGCGGTTCCTGACCGAGATCTGGACGGCCTTCTACGCGCCCTGCTGCCCGTTCGCCTGGGGACCCGTCGCCCGTGAGCTGCCCTTCCTTCCGCGTGTCCGGCACGGCCGGTCGATCCTTCACCCCGCCCGATGGATCATCACCGCCAAGAGCCTCCCGCCCCGCGGCGCTCCCTTTCCAGACTGGCAGGACGCCTGGGAGCGTCTACGGCGAACCTACAAGATCCCATCCCCCGTTCTGCTCGGCGCCGATGATGTCCGCATCTGCATCGATCTCGAAGAACCCGCCCACCTCGCGCTCCTTCGCCACCGACTCGACCGGCAGCCCGACGTCGTCCTCACCGAGGCCGCCGGGTGGGCCGGATGGCTTGGGGGCAGATCCCACGAGCTCGTCGTCACGCTGACCCGAGCCGCACAGCCGACCGAGCCGAAACATGTGCGCCGGGTGCGGACCGCCAGCACCGTGGAGCACCAGCCGGGCCTGTCGCCATGGCTCTATGCGAAGGTCTATGGGCTGGACGATGAGATCCTCGCCCGGTTGAACGAACTGGTCGGCTACGACGAGACCGGTCAGGACTGCTGGTGGTTCATCCGCTACCACGAGCCCGAGACCCACCTCCGGCTACGCATCTCGCTGCGCAACGCAGACAGTTTCGGCCCCGCCGTCCAGCAGCTCGGGCGATGGGCAGACCGGCTGCGCACCGACGCGCTGCTACGCGACTACACGATCCACACCTACCGGCCCGAAACACGGTTCGGTACAGGTCAAACCCTGGCGGCAGCCGAAGCGGTGTTCGCCGCCGATTCCCACGCGGCCGTCCGGCGCCTATCCGGTGACCGGATGACTACAACTGCAGCCGGACTGATCCGCATCGCCGACGGCTTCACTGGGAACGGACCTGCCTGGCTTCTCGACTATGTCGACCATCGAGGAGGCCCATCGACAGGAGCTGCCGGCCGACCAGTGAGCGGTAGACGCGAGCAGGTGATGCGGATGGTCCCGCTGCATGAGGACGTCCGGCTCCGTCAGGCACTGGTGGACTACCGGACACGCGTCGAGCAGGACGGCCTCGATCCCGATCGGGTCCTGGCTGACCTGCTGCACCTGCACCACGCCCGGATGATCGGAGTCGACCTGGCCTCCGAGCGTCACTGCCTACGCCTAGCCCGCGCCACCGCCCGCACCCTGTTGTCCCGGAGCGCGTCATGAAGCCAGGGCAGTCCCTCAGCGGCGGCGCGGTCGGCACCGCCCTTCTCCACATCGAGCAGGCCACAGTCGGAGTGGCGACCTGGGACCAGGCGAACGCGACGCTGACGCGCGCCGTCGCCGACGGCGTCAGCGTCGGGCCCTCCGCCAGCCTCTACTACGGCGCTCCGGCCCTGTCCTTCGTCCTGCACGGGACCCCCGACCGGCCCGGTCTCGGCGAGGCCATGGCGATCGCGGACGCGGGCACCGCCACGGTCGTCCGGCACCGCTTGGAAGCCGCGCACGCCAGGATTGATCAACGTCACCGGCCGCTGATGGCCGAATACGACCTCATCGGCGGTCTGACCGGTCTCGCCGTGACGTCGCGCCGCAACGGCAACCATGATCTGCTCCGCGATGTCCTGGAGTACTTGGTACGGCTCACCGAGCCCGTTAACGGGCTTCCCGGCTGGTGGTGCCCCATCGGACCCAACCGCAACAAGGCGGGGCCCAGCGGGGGACACAGCAACCACTCGATGGCCCACGGGATCTGCGGCCCGCTTGCCCTCCTGGCCCTCACTCTCAGCGACGGCATCAAGGTTGACGGGCAAACGGAAGCGATCACACGGATCTGTCGATGGCTGGACGCCTGGGAGCAGCAGAAGCCCGGCGGCGGCTCCTGGTGGCCGCAGATCGTCACACTCACCGACCTCGACCGCGGCACCACCAGCCAACCGGGCCCGCTCAGACCTTCCTGGTGTTACGGAACGCCCGGCATTGCCCGCGCCCAGCAACTCGCCGCCCGTGCCCTGCACGACCCCGCCCGCCAACGCCGCGCCGAGACTGCCTTCCTCGATTGTCTGAACGACCCGACGCAGCTGAGCCGCCTCACCGACCGGAGCCTGTGCCACGGGACCGGCGGGCTGCTCGCAACTGCCCGCAGCATCACCGCCGATGCCCTCACCCCGATCCCTCTCACACGGCCGCAGCTCCTGCACCAGCACGCCGCTGCCGAGGACGACGAACCCTCGGGTTTCCTGGTCGGATCGGCCGGCGCCGCCCTGGCTACCACCGCTACCACGACGACCTCGTGGGACGCGTGTCTCCTGCTCCGCTGATGGAAAGGCCCACCGTGGAAGAGACTCCCTGGAAGCAGGTGAACATCACCTACCCCGCCGAGGACCCCGCTGAGCGGGAGCGTCAAGCCATCGCCCACCTGACCGAAATCCTCCCGCCGGCCGAGGCAGGCGGCCTGATCACCTCCTGGTGGTTCATCCGCAAAGGCCCGTGGCGTATCCGCTACCTCCTCGCTGACAACGCGGACGGCCGTCACAGCGACGCCACCGACCCGCTCCATCCCCTGCTCACGAAAGGCGTCATCTGGACCGACGACATCTACGAACCGGAGGTCCACGCCTTCGGCGGGCCGGCCAGCATGGACGTAGCCCACTCGCTGTTCCACGCGGACAGCCGCCGTCTACTCTCCGCCCTCGGCAACGGCTGCACCGACCGGCGGGAACGCTCTCTCCTGCTGTGTACCAAGCTCATGCGGGCCGCGGGACTGGACATCAACGAGCAAGGCGACGTATGGGCACGCGTAGCTGAGCAGCGCGCCGCCCTCGCCGGAGTACCACCCGACCCGCAGATATGGGCGTCCTTCACCCGGGACGTGCGTCGTCTCCTCCTCGGCGACGCCCGCGCAGACCTCACCGACGGCGACTGGCTCACAGCGTTCCACGAGACAGGACGAGCGCTCCGAACCCTGCGAGAAAACGGCCAACTCACCCGGGGAATACGCTCGACAATCGCACTACATGTAATCTTCCATTGGAACCGAATCGGACTCGCAGCAACCACCCAGGCCACGCTTGCGCGTGCCGCAAAGGAAGCCGTCTTCGACAATGCACCCGGATAACATCCGCAACATCAACGGATACCCGATGAGCCCAATCATTGTTCTACCCGCGACCGTTTGACTACGGTGTAACGGTTCCCGTTACAACGCAGAGGGCACAGAGATCAATATTCGGGTCCGGAGGGGATGTGCGGTGGCGTCATGAGCAAGCTCGGCCTGCGGGTACAGCAGGATGAACTGCGGGCGCGGATGCGTGCGGTGGGCATGTCCCACGACGAGATCGCTGTCGAGTTCGCCCGCCGCTACGAGCTGCGCCCCCGCGCCGCTCACCGGGTCGCGCACGGTTGGACCCAGCAGCAGGCCGCCAACCACATCAACACCCACGCCGTCCACGTCGGCCTCGACCCCCACGGCGCCGCGCCCATGACCGCACCGAAGCTGTCGGAGCTGGAGAACTGGCCGTTGCCGAACAACCGCCGCCGGCCCACCCCCCAGCTCCTCGCCCTGCTCGCCGAGGTCTACGACACCAGCATCCACAACCTGATCGACCTCGATGACCGCGAACAGATGCCGCCTGCTGATCTGCTGCTCATCACCACGATCCGTGAGAGGGACGTGCCGGCGAGCGCTTTCGGTTCGCTCCCACAAGCGCAGTCGGCAAGCTCGGAGGTCACGCCGATGGTGGATGCGTCGAATCGGCAGCAGTTCCTGCTCGCGGCGTCAGCCTTGGGCGTTGCCGTGGTGCTGCCCCGACAGCCGGCCGCGCCGTCCCCGTCCGTGAGCGTCCGGTCGACCGTGTTCCCGGCCGCATACGATCTTCTCGCTGATCTGCGAGAAGCCATCACGGCACCGGCGGAGTGGTCCACCGATCCCGACCCGGCCTCATTCGCGGGCCCTGCCGACCTTGACGCTCGCGCGCGGGAGTGCCACGACTGCTACCAGCGGGCCGACTACGCAGGCACGGCGAGACTTCTTCCCGCGGTGGTGCGGGGCATCGAGACACTCGCGGTTGATCCGCCGACTGGCGTGAACCACCGCGCGGTCCGGCGGACGCAGGCCGTCGCGTACATCGCTGCCGCCAAGCTCGCGACCAAGACCGGCGACCACGATCTCGCCTGGCTGGCCGCGGACCGTGGCCAACACGCGGCGCTCGCTGCCGACGCGCCAGCGCTGCTGGCGACAGCGCGCAGACAGATCGCCTGC
Organism: Frankia sp. CeRuru1; assembly: GCF_977966315.1. NCBI lineage: Bacteria > Bacillati > Actinomycetota > Actinomycetes > Frankiales > Frankiaceae > Frankia > Frankia sp. CeRuru1. Next base: position 951 of record NZ_CDWWEW010000198.1, on the reverse strand, counting down.
GTCTTCCACGACACGGGACGGCTGGCCGACGCCGAACGGGTCGCGGTCAGCGCACTCGACGCCCTGAACCAGCGACCAGGCGACGAGGACCACCGCGACCTCTCGTCCGCGCGGGGTGCTCTTCTTCTGCTCTCGGCAATGACCTCGATCCGCCAAGGCGAGCGGACGGAAGGCCGCCGCCGGCTCACCGCCGCGGCCGAGCAGGCTGACGCGCTTGGCCGGGACGACAACCGGCTGTGGTCGGCGTTCGGGCCGACGAACGTCGCGATCCACACCCTTACCGCCACCCTGATACTGGACGATCCGACAGAGGCGGTCGGCGTCGGCGAGCAGATCGACACACGTCTGCTGCCACCCCCGCTGGCCGGCAGACGCGCACGCCTGCACATAGATCTTGCCGACGGGCATGCCCGCCTGGGCGAGGATGCCATCGCGGCGGTGCACATCCTTGACGTCGCCCGCCGAGCGCCGCAGCTGCTGAGGGTCGACCCGACAGCTCGGGCTGTGCTGGCGACACTGCTCGGCCGTGCCCGCGGCTCCACCGTCTCGGTCCTACGGAGTGTCGCGGAGCAGGCCGGAGTCGCAACGTGATCGGTGGACGACCAATGCTGCATCTGGTGGTCTGCGCGGCCCCACCCGCCGCGCAGGTCGACGAGCTGATCCGCCACGTCCACACGGATGGTTGGGCAGTCTGCCTTGTGCCGACGCCGGTCGCCACGACCTGGCTGGACGTGCACGCTCTGGAAGAGTTGACCGGTCACCCGGTCCGCTCACGGCCCCGGCGGCCGGACGAGCCTCGCCTGCCGCCCGCGGACGCCGTGGTGGTTGCCCCTGCGACCTTCAACACGATCAACAAGTGCGCCGCCGGGATCAACGACAACGCGGCGCTCGGCGTCATGAACGAAACAATCGGGCTCGGGCTGCCCGTCGTCATCGCCCCCTATGTCAAAC
>NZ_CDWWEW010000197.1:9212-9814 GCF_977966315.1 Frankia sp. CeRuru1 | reverse complement strand
CCCAGGGCTCCGGCAAGTTCGCGGTTTGGCTGGTTCTGGGTTGGGGTGCTGGATGTGATCGTGATGGCTGGTTGTTCCGGTTCGTCCTGAGTGGCTGCGCGTCAGGGGAATCCGTGGAGGTCGAGGGCTTCGGTGGGCCGGGTGTGATCGCGGCGGCCGTCGGGGATGAACCGGGATCCGGCCCGGCGGAGCTGGTTGATGATGGCGCAGCGGATGGTCGCGAGGTTCGCGGGCAGGTTGCGGGTTCGTACGGTGGAGGCGTCCTCGCGGAAGGTGACATCGCGGACGTGGTGGCTACGGTTCTCGATGGTCCACTGCCCGCGGACGAGGGCCGCCAGGGTCTGTGGGTCAGCGGTCCCCACCGCATGACTGGTGATCACATATCGGGTTTCCCGGCTGGCGCCACGGCCGGTGACCCGCCGCCAGCGGGTGATCCGGGCTGCCTGGACCGCGTGCGGGAAATCGAGGAAGGTCACGGTGGCAGCCGCGACCGTACGGGTCTCGTCTCGACCATGACCATGGTCCCGTTCGGTGAACACGGTGGGGACCTCGGTCCAGGGTAGTGCGGCGATTTGCCGGTACAGCGTCGGCTGGTTCCGTTT
>NZ_CDWWEW010000197.1:8328-8902 GCF_977966315.1 Frankia sp. CeRuru1 | reverse complement strand
CACCACGGCGGCGTAGTGCGCACCCTTGACGGTGACCAGCCAGTCAAGATTGGCCCGCACGGTCAGCAGAGCGTCGAACGTCACGGTCACCCCGGCCACGGATCCACCCACCCGGCTGCCGTCACGAACAGTGGCCGCTGGTTCGTGGACCGCCGGACCGCCGGACCGCCGGACCCGTCCGGCGGGTCCTCGCCGAGCAGCGCAGCGGCGAGCGCACGGCGGCCGGTCACGGTCATCACCCGGCGCAGCGTCGATTCGTCCGGGATCCGATGACGGCCGGTGAACGGGTCGAACGGCAGCCGCAACCGGGTCCGTTCCGCCACCGAGGCCCGTCGTACCCACTGCCCGACCGCACAGGCGGAGTCGTGGCCCGCCGCGGTCAGCCCACACAGCCACACCGCCAGCAGCGGCGCAAGCGGATAGGAACGGCCCCGCGGTGACCGCGGATCGGGGACTGATTCCAGCCGCTCCCAGATCCCCGGCCGCGACACACCACCCGCTGCCGCCACCACAGCCGCAGCACGAGACAATAACCCTGCAGGCACACCGCATCCCAGACCACGAAGACTTCGAC
>NZ_CDWWEW010000197.1:0-8122 GCF_977966315.1 Frankia sp. CeRuru1 | reverse complement strand
ATCTGCGTGATCTACAAGCGGCGTGCCTGCTTTTCTGTCAGCGACACGTGTCCCCGGCGTGTCCCGCACCCATCAGATCCCGCGACCCGCAACGGGAGACGACCCACCCAGAACCATCCCACCCATACACGGCCACCATCACACCCGGCAACACGACCATCACCATCCAAATCGCGAACTTGCCGGAGCCCTGCTGGTTCCGGTCGTTCCGTCATCTGGCGGCGATAGTTGTTCGGGCGGTGGCCGGAGGGGTGCCGTAAATAGAGAAGTCCCCGGTAGATCACAGGGTGTCTACCCCACTGTGCCCTTGACCGAGGACTTCCGTTGCTAACCTACCCTGGTGTCGTCGACCTGCCCGAGTCGACCCTGACCTTCCTTGCGGGGCTGCTGGCCGAGGATCGCGCCCAGCGTCGGACCTGGCGCAAGCTGCCCCCACGCGAGCAGGCACTCCTGGTGCTCGTCCACCTACGCAAGGGTGAACGCTACGAGCAGCTCGCCGAGGGCTTCCAGGTCAGTGTCGGCACCGTCCACAACTACATCCGCGAAGCCGTCCGCCTGCTCGCCACTCACGGCCGGACCCTGCTCGCCGCGGTCTGGATCTTCGCGTGGACCCAGAGCAACTTCCTCATCCTCGACGGCACCGTCGTGCGTACCAACCGTGTCCGCGCGCACAACAAGCTGTACTACTCGGGCAAGCACAAGTACCACGGCATCAACCTGCAGGGCCTCACCGACCCCTACGGCCGGCTGATCTGGATCTCCGAAGGGCTTCCCGGCTCCGTCCATGACCTCACCGCGGCCCGGATGCACGACATCCTCGATCTGATCGACCGCTCGGAGCTCTACCTCTACGCGGACAAGGGCTACGTCGGCGGCGAGGGCGACAGCCTCCTCGTCCCGATCAAGAAACCCAAGAACAACGACCTCCCCGACCGTGACAAGGAGGCCAACCGGACCCACGCCACCACCCGCTCACAAGGCGAACGAGGATTCGCGGTCCTCAAGAACTGGCACATATTCGACCGTTTCCGTGGCTGCCCACGCCGCGTCGGCACCTTCGCCCAGGCCGTCCTCGTCCTCGCCACCGAGGGCCTTTAGGAAAACCAACTTTGAAATGGCTCCTTGTTTACCGTCTTGCTTTACCAGGCACCGGCCGCGACCCCCTTTGACTTGTAAGGAGAGGGTATGCCACGAAAGGCATTGACCGACATCCGGATGCCCGGTAAGCTAAGAGTGAGTTTTTTGGTTAGTGCTTATTGTGGCTCCCGTTCCAGCGAGCAGCCGCTTTTTCATTTGCGCCGCTTCAGGGCGGCCGGATGCTCGGTAAGCGGCGGTGCCGGGGCCGCTTGCGACCGCTCAGGATGCAGTGCGCCACCTCGACGGCCAAGCAGACGGCCACGAACATGCGCCAGGCGGCGCGGGACAGCTCCACCGCCCAGGCCCGCGCGGAGTTGTCGAGGGTGGGCCTGGAGTGGTGCAACTTGCCTGTACTTCTGTCAAGCGCCGCTTCGCGGCGGCGGCGGCGACCAGTACCGCATGCCCTCTCCTGGCGTGGGATCATGGCCCAGTGACCGAACCCGCCCTCATCCTCTGGGACATCGACCACACCCTGCTTGAGATCAAGGGCGTCAGCCGAGACATTTACGCCCGCGCCTACCAGCTCGTCACGGGCAGACCCATGGAGCAGCTGGCCGACATGACCGGCCGCACCGAGCGCGCCATCATCATCGAGACCCTGCGGCTTGGTGGGATCACCGAGCCGGAGCCGCTGCTACCGGCCTTCTATGAGGCCCTGGGTGAGGCGGCTCAGCAGCTCCAAGGCCGGATGAGGGGCGCCGGCCGCAGCCTTCCCGGTGCCGGTAAGGCTATTGCGGCGTTGGTGGCCGAAGGCGTTGTGCAGTCCGTCGTGACGGGCAACCTGCACTCCATCGCCGAAGTCAAGCTGGCCGCCTTCGAGCTGACGGAGCATCTGGACCTGGGCGTGGGCGGCTACGGGGACGACGACAGCGACCGGGCCGTGTTGGTGCGTCTGGCGATCAAGCGGGCCGAAGCCGCCTACTCCGTAAGCTTCCCTCGGCCACGGGTGGTGGTGATCGGGGACACCCCGCACGATGTGAGGGGCGCGCACGACGCTGGCGTGCGGGCAGTGGGCGTTGCCACCGGCAGCAGCACCGTTGGGGACCTCGAAGCTGCCGGGGCCGACGCCGTTTTGCCGGACCTCACCCGGCCCCGTGCCCTCCAAGCGGCGGTCTTCGGTCTCGTGGGCTAACTGGCCGGGCCAGCCGTTGCCAGCCGGAACCGCTCGCCGAAGTCCCGCGCCGCGGGCACGGTGCCGAAGGGCTCAAGCCCGTCCGCAAATTCTTTCAGACGCAGGGCTACCCGCGTCGAGCCGATGGCTTCGCTCAGGGAGAGGGCATCGGCCGCCGTCTGGCAGGCCTGCTCAACGTCGCCCGCCTTCAGATGGCACTTCGCTAGCCGGGACAAATAATGCACCTGGTCCCGGATGCGGTGGGGCGTGCGCTGGGTAAGCAGGCCAATCGCCTGCGTCAGCGCCGCTGCGGCCTCGCCGGTTTGGCCCAGTTCGAGGAGGCAGGCGCCTTCCTGGGCGGCCACTTCCACTTCGTCGACGTAGGACACCCACAGGGGCTCGTCCCGGTGGCCGGCAGCCTCGAAGTCGGTGCGGGCGGCGTCCAAGGTGCGGCGGCAGCCATCAGGGTCGCCGACTCCGGCTTGGGCACGGGCCAGCCTCGTGCCCAGCATCGTCTTGGTCAAGGGCGTGAGCCCAGCCGTCCCGGAGGCCAGCGCCGTTTGCGCCAGCGACAGCGCCGGCCCCGGCCGTCCCCGGTAGGTCTCTTGAAGGCTCATGTAACCCAGGGCGCTGGCGGCCAAGCCCGGCTCGTCGCTCTCATGAGCGACGTAGATGGAGGTTGTGAAGTAGCGGCGGGCCTGGCCGTGGTGGTCGGCGTCCAGTGCAAGCCAGCCGGTCATCTGGGCGAGCTGGCCGAAGGGAAGCAGCCCGTCACCGGGGTCCTGCTCCACCGTTACCGCCATCCGGGCGACATACCGGGAGAGGGGCAGATACAGGCTGTCGCCGCCCAACTCGTCGTCAAGCTGCAAGAACAACTTGAGCAGCAGTTCCGCGCTCTGGCCCGTAGTCATGCCCTCAAAGGCGGAGATGCCGATGGTGGGGCTACGGGTCTCGCCGGCGGCCAGGGGAAGGCGCCCAGCCGTCAGGCTGCCCAGCAGCGCCGGCAGGTCCGGCCCCGCGGGCACGGGCGGCGTCGGAGCCGCCGGGGCAGGCGCCGGCCGCTGCTCCGGAAGCTGGAACCACAGCAGCTGCGCCGGAATGCGCAAGGTCCGCGCCCACATCAACAGGCGGTCGAGGTCCTTGATGGGCGGGCCGGACTCGATCCGGGATAGCTGCACCTGGGAGATGCCGACCCAGCCGCCAACCAGTTCCTGCGACAGCACCCGGCCGTGCCAGGGGTTGCGCCGGTAGGCCGCAATCACTCGGCCGATGTGCCAGCTGGCCAGGGCGTCGCGTAGCTCGTCAGTCTCCCAGAAATGACCGGGCACCACTGGGGCCTCAAGACGGCGCTGCTCCTGCTTGCGCTGGCAGGCCGCGCAAAACCCGATCTTGTGATCGCGGGCCAGGCGACCCCCGCAGGAGCGGCAGTACCGGCCTGATGCCCCGTCCATGGCCCCGACTTGCCCCCGTTCGTGGTCGCCCTGGTGCGCTCGGCAGCAGTGTAAACGGGCCTTGGTCACGCCAGGTGGGGAACCCGCTGCACCACGTATAGCCGTCATACATGGCCCGTCATGGCCGTATCCGTCCCGTCCGCTCACGCTGAGGACCAAGGCGCCCGGGGCCGGGTCGAGGACCCCGCTCCCCGGCCTCGGGCGCACGTCCACGTCAGTGGATCTTCCTGCCAGGATTGGAGGCACCGGTGGATGCAAACACCGGAAGGCAAGACTCCGGGCTGGGGCCGCCGGGCGGTGCGGCGCTGCGGCTGATTGCCGAAGGGCTCGGGGCGGCGTTGGAACGGTTGGAAGCGGCCGGCGTCGTCCTCGCCTGCGACGCGGGCGACCTGCCCACCACCGCCGTACAGCAGGCGGCCTTCGAGGAGCGAACCGAGGCCGTCACCGCGGAACTGCGCCGGTTGCACATCGAGGTGCGGCGGATGCTTGACCGGCAGCGCCCCACCCCTGCGGCTAGCCTGTCCCGCCGGGCCTTCCTCATCTGGCCAGGGTTCCTTCCGAGTGGCCAGGCTGCCACCCGCTTCCCCGCCTCATGAACGGCCGCCCGCCGTCCTCGACGGAGTGCCAGCCAGCACGGACAGTGTACGGCTACATCAGCTCCGAGCACGCCGACGAAGCCGAAATCGACCGCTTCCACGACCAGCTCACCGCCCACGCCCAGGCCGAGGGCTTGGCCCTGGCCGAAATCTTTGTCGACCGGTCCATACCGCCGGGGCGCATCGTGCGTCCCGGCCTCACGGTCCTGCTCGAAGCCGTTGTGAGGGCGGAAGCCTGCGGGGTCTTGGTGGCAAATCTCGATCACCTGTCGCCGCTGCCCGCCGTCCGGCAGGCCATCGAAGTGGAAATCGAGGTACTGGGCGCCCGGGTGCTCACCATCTCGCCGGCCACCCCCTCCCCGAGGCCGGCATGAACCTTCCGGCCAGCACCGCACCCCAGCCAGCTGCCCATCTGCGGGCCAGCGTCCACCAGTTCGCCGCCACTACCACCGCGCCGGCCTTGGCGCGGCAGGCGGCGGCCGGGTTGCTGGAAGGCTGGGGACTTACAGATATTCTCGACACCACGGCCCTGCTCGTTTCGGAACTCATTACTAATGCCGTCCGGGCCACGGAAAGTTCCGGCGGAGGCTCAAGGCCCATCGTATCCATGCGCATCAGTTGGGCCGCGCGAAGCCTCATACTCGAAGTCTGGGATCGCAACCCGAAGCCGCCCGAACTTCAGGTTCAATATCTCCACGGTGAGAGTGGCCGGGGCCTTCATATTGTCGAAGCCCTGAGCACGGCGGCAGCCTACTACCCGTCGCCCACCGGAGTGGGCAAAGTTACCTGGTGCCAGATTGAGGCACCCGCGCCGCCCGAAGCCCAGGAGTCAAACCCACTACTACCGCACCGTCGGGCCACGGTCGCCCGCACGGGTCCGGGGATGGTTTTCGATGACATGGCTGTACTGAAACGGGTGCTCGCTGGCCTGCAAGCCCTGGACGGCCGTCTACCCCGGAGCGACGCCATGAGATAATAGCGCCAGTATCTTCGCCCAATTTCGCCGTACTTCCGGAGCTTCCTTATGCCGTTTGCCGCAGACCGCTGGATGACCGAATACCCTGCCTGGCTACCCACCGATACCGGGGTACGCCGTGTATTTGCGTTGCCGGGCGGCCCGGTCCTGGCGGAGGTTCACGGGGGCAGCCTCACCCTTACGGCCCTGGGCGGTGAGGCGGCGGAGCCGCTGGCGGATGTTTTCGGGATGCCAGACGGTACTGCCAGCGAAGTGCCGGAACTGGCCAAGGAGCTGGCTGGCCTCGGGCTGGTGGGACGCTTCCGCAACCCCTCGCTGTGGGAGGCACTAGCAACCGCGATTCTGCGCCAGGTCATCCGGGCGGGCCAGTCCAAGAAGCTCTACCGACAGCTGTGCGCCGTCCACGGCGAGCAGGTAGCGCTGCCGGACGGTGGCGCGTTCGGCCTGTTCCCAAGCCCCGAAAAAATCCTTGAACTAGACGACGAGCAATACGGAGAGCTGGGTCTTGCCTTCAAGCGGCCAGCATTGCGGGCCGCCGCCACGGCCTACCTGGCCCATGGCGAAAACTGGAAACGTCTGCCCCTGGCTGCTCTGGTCGACGAATTGCAGAGCGTCCAGCGCATTGGCCCTTGGACGGCCGGTGCTGCTGTTGCCGACTACACCAATACCTGGGACCTGTACCCCTACGCCGATCTAGCCGTACGCACCTGGGCCGGGCGGGCTGCTCCGGCGCACCATTGGTTTCACAATGAGCGCGCCTTCGGCGCCCAGTGGCGGCATCTGGCGGGGGAACACCTATCGACCTTGACCCTCCTGACCCTTGCTTGGGGATCGCAACATGGAGACATTGGATGACGGCCCCGTCCTGGGTGCCGACCTGAACCAGTCGCTCGACGCCGTTTTTATCAACGCCCCCTTGCGTGATTACGGCGTCCGCCCACGGGTAAACGACTTCACCTTGCCGGTTCTTGGCATGGCCTACATCGCAACCTATGCCAGTACCCAGGGCTTCAACGTCGGCGTACTTGACGCCGAAGCCCTGGGGCTCGGTATCAAAGAAACCTATCAACTGGTGAACCGGCTCGGGCCGCGCTGGGCTGGCTTCAACCTCCTGGCCCCCACCTACGAGGTGAGCGCCGAAATCGCCGCCGGCCTGGACCGAGACATCATGGTCATGGTCGGCGGCCACCAGGCCAAGGCCATGCCTGCCGCCATCATCACCGACCCCCGCTTCGAGGCTCTCGAAGCCCTGGTGCTTGGCGAGGGCGAAACCCGCGTGGCAGAGCTCTTGCAGGACAAGCGCTCCCGGGCCGATCTGCCCGGCGTGATGTGGCTCGACCCCATCCTTCATCAGCCAGTCACCGGCGGCCGTCCGGGCGCGGGCCACCACCTGAGCCCCGATGTGGACCGCCTGCCCTTCGTCGACCGCCGGTTTCTGGTGGGCGACCCGTACCAGGCGCCAGACGGCCGCGTCGAGGCCAACATGGTCGGTGCCCGCGGCTGCCCCTACGACTGCTCCTTCTGCGGCGCCGCCGTCAGCGCCAACCCGGACATCACCATCCGCACTCGAACGCCCGCCGGCATCATCGCCGAGATGGAGGTACTGCACGCTACCGGCGGCGTGACCGCCTTCCGCTTCGTCGATGATCTTTTTCTGGGCTACGAGCGGTTCATCCGCCAGTGCATGGAGGCCTTCACCGCCGCCCGCCTCGGGGACCGCTTCGTCTGGGACGCCACCGGCCGCATCAACATCCTGCACCGGGCCGACGACGCCCTACTGGACCAGCTCGCCGCCAACGGGCTGCGGGAAGTAGCCCTGGGCGTCGAGTCCGGCAGCGAGCGGCTGCTGCGGTACATGGGCAAGCGGATCAGCCCAGACATGACCCGCTCCGTGGTGCGCCGCCTCACCGAGCGCGGCATCAGCGTCAAGGGCTACTTCATCCTGGGCTTCCCCACCGAGCGGCGCGAGGAACTGGCGGCCACAGTCGACCATGTCCGCCAGCTGTGGGAGGTGGCGGACGGCCAGCCGGGAGACTTCCGGGCCTCCGTCTTCGAGTTCCGCCCCTACCCCGGCACCCCGGAGTGGGACCGGCTCATTGCCACCGGCCGCTACCAGCCCGCGCAGCTGCTGGCCTACACCGCCGTGGATCTCACCGGGGGCGGCCTCGACGAAGCCATGCGCGGCCGGGATGAGTTCAACTTCTCCGTGAACATCCAGTTCGGCGAAGCCACGGTAGACGAGGTGCGGGCCGCCCTGGTGGCGCTGTCCCGCGAGCAGCACGCCCGCTCCAGCGTCCGCCGATGACGGGCGGCTTCTTCCTCGCCATTGACGGGCCCAGCGGCATCGGCAAGAGCACGGTTACGGCCGCCCTGGCTCGGCAACTTGCCGGAGCCGGGCTGCCGGTGCTGGCGACCAAGGAGCCCACCGCCAGCCCCCTGGGGAGCCTGACCCGCTTCGGCACCGACGACTACCAGGGGATCACCCTGGCCTGCTTGGTGGCGGCCGACCGCTACCAGCACCTTGAGACGGAGATTCGCCCGGCGCTGGCCGCTGGCACCGTCGTGGTTTGTGATCGTTATGTGGCCTCGTCCCTGGTGCTCCAGGGCCTCGACGGCGTGCCGGCCGATTTCCTCTGGACGCTGGCGGCCGCCGCCGACCGGCCCGATCTAACCATCATCCTCACGGGCGACCCTGTCCGCTCCCGTGAGCGGGCCGCCCAGCGCGGGCTCTACAGCCGGTTCGCCCGCGATCGTCCCCGCTGCCGGATCTGTCGTCATGCTGGTCATCTGGTGCCTCCTCTACCTGCGCGTATGCACAGAGTGTCACAGTGGAGTTACACCGTTGTTCTGG
>NZ_CDWWEW010000196.1:0-9401 GCF_977966315.1 Frankia sp. CeRuru1 | reverse complement strand
GGTACCGGCCGACGACGTCGACGCGGTCCACCAGGAACTGCTGCGCCAGGCCGGCACGGCGCTGCGCCGCGGCGAGTCCGTCGTGGTCGACGCACCGTGGAACCGGCACAGCCAGCGCGCGCAAGCGGCCGATGTCGCTCGCCGTGCCTCCGCGGACCTGGTGCAACTGCGCTGCACGGCCCCGCCCGATCTCGCGGCAACCCGTACCGACCGGCGTTCCGCGGCAACCAGCGCCACAGGGTCCGTCGGCCTTGGCCGTCTCGCCGACACCGTCTCCCGGATCGAACCCTGGCCGGAAGCCAAGATCATCGATACGGCGGTGGCCATCGCCGAGTCGCTGCACAACGCCCGCCGCGCCGCGGCCTGATCGGCACGCGAAGCGATGTTCCGCAGTGCTCTGGGTGTTCTGGGTGTTCTGGGTGTTTCGGGTGCTCTGGGTGTTTCGGGGAAGACCGGATGGCCCGGGAGCGGCCACCGCCGAGCGCGGGTAACGCATCGACAACTGATGGGGATCGCCAATGCATCCGCGGCAACCGAACCGGTTCTAGTACTGTTCGGGCGTGGGCATGGAAACTGGGTCCGCAGCCAACCAGAAGCGGGCGGGAACGGACCCTTCGTCGGTCTCTTCGACGGGCCCACCGAAGAGCGAGAACCTGACCTTCCCGCTCGTCGCGCGGCTCGAACTCGATGAACTGCTGACGCAGCTGGTTGACCGGGCCCAGGATGTGCTGGCCACGCAGAGCCGGTTGCGCGGGCTGCTGGCGGCGAGTCGGGCCATCGCCACGGACCTCCGGCTGCCGGTGTTGCTCCGGCACATCGTGGAGGCGGCGTGCGAGCTGCTGGACGCCCGATACGGGGCGCTGGGCGTCGTCGCGCCGGACCGCACCCTGGAGGAGTTCGTCCACGCCGGCATGGACCCGCGGGACGTCGACCGAATCGGTCATCTGCCCACCGGCCACGGGGTGCTCGGTCTACTGATCGATGATCCTCGGCCGCGTCGCCTCGACGACATCTCCCGTGACCCGAGTGCGTATGGCTTTCCCCCCGGCCATCCGCCGATGAGGACCTTCCTCGGCGTACCTATCACCGTGCGCGGCGAGGTGTTCGGCAACCTCTATCTGACCGAGAAACGCGGCGGCACGGTCTTTACCGCCGAGGACGAGGAACTCGCGCTCGCCCTGGCCGCCAGCGCCGGTGTCGCGATCGAGAACGCCCGGCTGTTCCACGACACCCAGCAACGGCACCGGTGGATGAGCGCGTCCGCCGACGTGACCCGCCAGATCATGGCCGATGCCGACGGCGCCCTCGATTCTGTTGCGGAACGCATCCGCACGGTCGCCGATGCGGAGTTCGTCTCCATCGTCCTGCGCGACGAGGAGGCCGGCAGCGCGCGGGTCGCCGTCACCGTCACCGTCGGAGCGGACACCGTTTCCGGTGCCGGTCAGCGGATACCTCTCGACGGCACCCTCACCGGTCGGGTGATGGCCGAGCAGCAGCCGTTGCGCGTGGAGGATGCGCAGCTCGACGCCCTTCCCGAGGAACGGGACGCCGCCACCGGCCCCCTGATCCTCCTCCCGATGGTCGCCGGCACCGACCACGTGTCCGGAGTGCTGCTTGTCGGGCGGAACCGGGGGAAACGTCCCTTCAGCGACACCGATCTCGCCAGCGCCGCGAGCTTCGCGGGCAACGTCGCGATCACTCTGGAACTGGCGCGGGTCAAGGCCGACCGGGAGCGGTTGGTGGTCCTGGCCGACCGTGGTCGCATCGCTCGTGACCTGCATGACCACGTCATCCAGCGGATGTTCGCCGTTGCGCTCGGCCTGCAGGACATCGCCCAGTACGAACGTCCATCGAATGCCGAGCGCATCAACCAGTACGTCGAGGACCTTGACGTTACGATCAAGGACATCCGGCGGTCGATCTTCGAGCTGCGTGCCAGCGGCGTGTCCAAACGAAGCCGACTGCACGCCGCGATCGACCGGATCGCCGAGGACGTGCGTCCGGCCCTCGGCTTCACGCCGACCGTCCGTTACTCTGGACCGCTCGAAACCGTGATCGGTGACGATCTCGCTGACCAGGTGATCGCCGTCGCCCGGGAGTCGTTGACCAACGCGGCGCGGCATTCGCGGGCCGGGACCGTCGAGCTCCGTATCGGCGTGGCCGGCGAGTCGGTGGTCGTCGACGTGATCGACGACGGCGTCGGCATAGGTCCCGGCGGCCGGCGCAGCGGGCTGGACAACCTCCGGACCAGGGCCGAGCAGCTCGGCGGGTCCTTCACCCTCACCACACCGGCAGGTGGGGGCACCCACCTGCACTGGGCTGCGCCCCTGTGACACTGGGCTGCGCCCCTGTGCGGGGAGACCGTTGGTCTGCTGAGGGGGGACGATCGGCCCATGTGACCAGGCGGCAGCCGCGGGATGGTTGACTCATGAACCTCCCCGTGAATCTCCCCGCCCTTCGCCTGTCCCGCTCGATGCCGGCTCCGACGTCAGCCGCGGAGAACGGCGCAGCGACCGAGGGCACGCACCGACCGTACCGGGCGATCGAACCGGGCAGTCGGTCCTGCTGCTGCCCCTCCGAACCGGTGGCACAGGCGATATTTGTCCCCGGTGACACGCGTTCCCATGATGTCGAGGTGCTGTTGTGCGCCCATCACCTGCGGTGCAGCGCGTCGACACTGAGGTCGTTGGGCGTCGCCGTCTACGACCGGCAGGGGAACCCGATCGAGGACACGGCCACGCTGTTCGGCCGGGACCGCTGACCCTTCGGGTTCGCGTGAACGACTGAACAATGACCCGTCGTCGCCGATCCCGCCAGGTTGTCAGGTTGTGCCATCAGATCCCAGGCCTCGCATCGACGCCAAGGAAGGCGGTGACACATGAAATGGATGACAGCGGGTGGTCATCTCATCGAGGAGACGGTCGTCAAGGCCGGTCCCGATCGTCCGGCACGAGTCCTGCGGGTGACCCGGCAGGGGCGTGCGGTCGGCCAGTATGCGTGCTGGGCCGATCTGATCGTCAATATTGATGTTCAGCGGATGGCTGAAGTCGAATGAATGACCTGTTGTCGGTGCAGGCCTGAGCACGGGTCTGAGATGCCAAGGGCCACTGAGTTCTCCCCGCGAGGCGCCGTTCTGGAGGTCGTCCGTGTGCAACTTTCCGGCTGCAGAATCCTGGGACGAGACCGATCTCGCAGCCTGTGTGACCGAGGGTGTGAGAGAGAACGCCCACCGGTTGGGGGTCTCCTGGCGGTCGCATTCCGCGACTCCCGGTTCGAGCGGAGACTGGGTGGACGTGGTCGATGTCGGCGGGGGCCGGCTCGCCATCTGCGTCGGCGACGCGGCCGGACACGGCGAGCAGGCCGCGAGGTTCGCGCGTGTCCATTCAGGGTGAGCGGCGGTAGCCCGCTGACCTTGGGGTTTGTGTTGAGGGGACACGTCGCGGTCGTTGCTTGATCCTCCTTTTCGCGCAGCTCGCCATCCATGCGCACGGGGTCAACGGGGACGACCGCACGATGGCGATCCTGGCCCGCGATCCACTGGTCGCCCCCGCCGCCGGCTACTCACCGCGCTGCCGGGCCGCGGAGAGGACCCTGGCAGCTGACGGGGGCATCGCGAGCAGCGTCGAGAAGCAGCATCGAGAGCAGCCCGGTCGGGAGAGACGAGGTCCATCATGTTCGCGGTACGAATTCACGGGTTCGGCGGCCAGGGCGTGCTGACCATCGCCGAGCTGTTGACCATCGCGGCAGTTACGGAGGGTCGCTACGGACAGGCAGCCATGGCCGGCGGGCCGGAACACATCGGCCACCCTACGGTCGCCTGCTGCCGGATCGACGACGATCCATTGCCCGGGTGGGAACCGGTCGTGTTCCCGGATGCGGTCATCGTCCGGGACGCGGCGCTGCTGCACGTCTCCGACGTATTCCATGGACTCGGGGCGGACGGGTTCATCCTGCTCGACTCGGCACGCGACCTCGACGATTTCGGGCTGCCCGGGCTCACCCGGTACCGGCCCGAGCGAACGATCAGCCTGCCCGCCAGCGAGATCGCCCAGCGCGAGCTGGGGCATCCGCTACCGAACACCGCTCTGCTCGGTGGCTTTGCCGCGTTGACCGGAATCGTTTCGATCACCGCGGTCGAGACGGCCATCCGGGAGCGGTTCGCCGGTCGGCTCGCGGACGACGGCATCGAGGCGGCCCGGGACACCTTTGCGTTCGTCCGCTACATCGAGCGGCGCAGGGCCGGGCTTCTGCCGGTAGCCCGGGAATGAGCCTGGGCGCCGGCACGGGTCCCGGGGTCAGGTCCGGGTGCCCCCGGCCGGCGACACTCGGCCGAACTCGGTCTCCGCGAGCAGCCTGGCCGCCTGCTCCGCCACGTCGGCGTCGACGAGCAGGTCGTAGCGGTCCGCGCTCAGCGCCGACACGGAGACGAAATCCCGACGGCCCCTGCTCAGCGCGTACGTCAGCAGGCCCACCAGAGCGCCGAGGACGGCGCCGAAGACGGCGCCGTAGAGGGCGAGCAGCACCGCCGCCTGCAGAGAGGCCGTGAGACGAGGCCGTGAGACCAGGCCGTGAGACCAGGCAGCCAGCCTCGCCGCGTCGAGGTCTCCGGCCCATCCGAAGTTTACGCTTTCCTGAGTTCATGGATCTCTGTACTGTTGGGTCATGGTGACGATCGCCTCGGACATCGAGGTTCTGGTAAGGGTCGGCCGGGCGTTGGCTGACCCGATCAGGGCACGGCTGCTTCTGGCCCTTCGTGACAGCCCGGCGCATCCCGCTGATCTGGCGGAGGCGATGGGGATCTCCCGGAGCCGGCTGTCGAATCATCTGGCCTGTCTGCGTGGCTGTGGGCTGGTGGTCGCCGTTCCGGTCGGCCGGCGTACCCGTTATGAGCTTGCCGACGCCCGTCTCGGTCGCACACTCGACGAGCTGCGGGCCGCGGTCATCGCCCTCGGACAGGATGCCGCGTGCCCGGGCACGGCGGAGAAGGGCTGCTGCTGATATGGCCGTCTCGCTGTCATCGGGGCCGCTCCCGGCCCGCCGTGACCTGCTCGCCCGCCGAATCCGGTTCCTGGTCGGGGTGACTATCGCCTATAACGTCGTCGAGGCCATCATCGCGCTCACGTTCGGCGCGGCGGCGTCGTCCGCTGCGCTGATCGGTTTCGGGCTGGACTCGCTCATCGAGGTCTTCTCCGCCGCCGCGGTTGCCTGGCAGTTCTCCGCCGTCGATCACGCCGTTCGGGAGGCCCGGGAACGCGTCGCCCTGCGGTTCATCGCCGGGTCGTTTTTCGTGCTCGCCGTCTATGTCGCGGTCGACGCCGTGCGTGCACTGGCCGGCGGGGATGATGCGGATGGTTCGGTGCCCGGGATCGCGCTCGCCGCGGTGTCGCTGGCGGTGATGCCGTTCCTGTCCGCTGCGCAGCGCCGTGCCGGCCGGGAACTCGGTTCGGTGTCCGCCGTGGCGGACTCGAGGCAGACGTTGCTGTGTACTTATCTGTCCGCGGTCCTGCTCGCTGGTTTGCTCCTCAATGCCACCCTCGGCTGGTCCTGGGCGGACCCGGTCGCCGCTCTGGTGATCGCTGTGATCGCGGTGAAGGAAGGCCGTGATGCCTGGCGCGGCGGCGTCTGCTGTCCGGTCCCCACCGTGTCCTGCTCACTTGAGATCAGCCGTCACGTGGACAGGTAGGGATGTGCCCCGGGCTGCGTCTGCTGCGGCTGATGTTCCTGATCTTTGGATTCCCCGTGACCTGGACTGGCGTTCTCGAATCGGTCGGCTGGCGTCGGCGGCGCGGGCGTGGGTCTGGGCGAGCCGGTCGCCGATGCCGGTCGCGAGATCCCACTGTTCCGGCCGTGTCGCCGGCCGGTCGCTACGTGGAAAGGATTCCGGCGGACGCCGGGACGCTTTCTTCGAGAACGGTCGTGTAATGCGAGGCATCCCCGGCGAGCGAGTAGCTCTTCTCCCCGTTCGGGCCGAACGGTATGTCGCCGGCGACGGTGACCCGGTTGAGCCGACGGGGCAGGTCGTCGTAGTTGTCGATGGCGTAGTGCTGGGTGATCCGGTTGTCGAAAATCACCAGCTGGCCCGGCTCCCAACGCCACCGCAGCACGTTCTCCGGCTTGATCACATAGGACTGCAGCAACCGTAGAAGGTCGCGGGACTCGCCGGTGGACAGGCCGACGATGCGCTGCGCGAACCCCCCGATGTAGAGGCCGCGCTCGCCGGTCAGCGGATGAACTCGCACCACCGGGTGCACGGTCTTGTACACGGTGGCGGTGAAAACCGCCCGCCGGTCCAGCTGGTCGCTGTCGAGGCTCTCCACCGGAACCGCGTAGTCGTAGTCGTTCGTGGGCAGCGCCCAGAGGGTGTCGGCGAAGGCGCGCAGTACCTCGGGAAGGTCCTGGTACGCCGCGGCGGCGTTGGCGATCAGGGTCTCCCCGCAATAGGGCGGGATGACGATGCTGCGAAGCGTGCTCAGCTGGGGCGGGTTCAGGACGAATGTCACGTCGGTATGCCAGTGGTTGGCTCTGCCGTTCTCGCTGTCGACCGGCAGGACGTTCGGTGAGCCTGCCACCGACGGGACGGTCGGGTGGGCCGCGGTCAGTGCGCCGAAATACCCGGCGAACCGCTGCTGACCGGCATCATCGATATCCACCTCACGGAATACCAGCGCCTTGTGCTCGTTGAGAGTGGCCCGCAGCCACGCGACCGTCTCCGCGTCCAGCTCCCGGCCCGGATCGATGCCGACGATCTCCGCGCCGATTCGCCCGATGACTTTCCGGACATCCAGCCCGGTTCTGATCGCGCTCATACGGAGTCCTGCGGAGGCGACCCGGGTCCGAAAGGTGATCCGGGTCCGAAAGGCGACCCGGGGTCAGAAGACGATGGTGTGCCCTTCGCGGGAGGCGTCGGTGGCGGTGTAGGCGACGCCGTCGACTTTCAGACCGTCCTGGTCAAGCAGGGTGATGATGCCGCCCCGGTTGCCCAGCCCGACCGGGGGCGCGAGCGGGATCCGCACGGTGTCCCCGGCCGGCAGGTTGGTGGGCGGAAGGGGGAAACGGTGCCGACCGCTGTCGATGATCGTCCAACCGGTGAGGTCGACGGGCCCTGGGGTGGTGTTGAGCAGGGTGACGGACTCGGCTTCCGGTGCTGGTCCGATGGGGTTGACCAGGGCGGCGACGATGCGCAGGCGCCGGTCGGGTTCCCCGGGGGCCGGTCGGCCGCCCGGTCCGGCCGATGGAACGGCGCGCAGGGCGTGGCCGGTCGTGTCGTCAGTGTGCCAGGCCTGGCTCTGGAAGGCCAGGAACAGTGCTGTCCAGCGGCCCGCGGTGGGGAAGTGGAACAGCAGGGCACCGTCCTGCCAGGTGCCGTCGTCGGCGATGAAGCGACCGCTGTTGCCCTGGTTCATGTGGACGTCATGCACGCCGTTGCCGGGTACGAAGCCAAAGATCTTGTCTGGTTTCGTGGGTTCGGGGCCCCATCGCTGGCCGAAGGCGTAAATGTGGCTGGTTGGATCGGCGGTCGCACGCTGGACGTGGTGGTCGAGGCGGTCGGCGAGGTCGTTGTCCGGGCCGGGGCGGTCGGGGGGGAGCGCGTGCAGCCCAGTGCGGTCGAACAGGTTGCCCCGGATGAAGTCCAGGGCGAGGCCGCCGGGCCTGGAGTTCAGGGGGGTGAACCCGTCGGGCAGGTCGACGAGGCGGTCGAGGATCGGATGGTGGAACTCCTCGACCGCGATGTACAGCAGTTCGGACGGGGGCTGGGCGGACAGAACGTTCACGGCGACTCGGAAAGAGTCACCGCCGTCGACGTGTAGCTGGTAATGCGGGCTGTCGCGCCCGCCCTCCCTGCGCCGGTCGAGCACCCGGCCTTTCAAGACGCCGTAGCCTGCCAGCGGCATGACATTTCCCCGATTTCCGCGGCGATGGAAAGATCCGCCTGAACGATATCATTCCCGTCTGGCCAGGAGGGTGCGGCGGAGGGGTGTTCACCTACCGGTTGGCCTGCGGTCACCCAACGGTGATGCAGGCCGCCCGCGGGCCGGCTGCCGACCCCCATCATGGAGGGGCGGTCATGAAAAGGCGGTGATTCATGGTCGGCGTGGCGCCCGGGCGGTTACCGTCGGAGTGTCTCCAGGCGGGATACAAGGTCCGTAGGCGGCGGCATATCGCGCATTTCCCGGCGTGTCTCGCGCACAGCGGCGAGATCAGGGTCGGCGACGGTCTCATCCCGGCCGCCCTACGGGCCAGGCCGCTCGCCGCTCCCGGCTGAGGGCGAGGGCCGCCGCGTGCAGCCCGGCCATGCCGTGTACCCCGGCGCCGGGAGGGGTGGCGGCCGAACACAGGTAGACGCCGGGCAGCGGCGTTGCCCAGGGGCGCGGCGAGAGCACCGGCCGAGCGACCAACTGGCGCAGGTCGGCGGTGCCACCGCCGATGTCGCCGCCGATCTCGTTGGCGTTGTGCGCCTCCAGTGCCGTCGGTCCCATCACATGGCGGGCAAGCACCCGGTCGCGGAATCCGGGGGCGAAGCGTTCGACCTGGGACTCGATCGCGTCGGTCATGTCGACGCTGGAGCCCAGTGGGACATGGCAGTAGGCCCACCCGGTGTGCCGGCCGGCCGGGGCGCGGCTCGGGTCGGCGGCGCACGCCTGAACGAACAGTACGAACGGCCGGTTTGGATGGTGGCCGCGGGCGACGGCCCGCTCGGCCGCGGCGATCTCGGCGAGCGTGCCGCCCAGGTGTACGGTCGCCGCCCCGGCGACCGCCGGATCGCGCCAGGGCACCGGTCCGTCAAGCGCCCAGTCGATCTTGAAAACTCCCGGTCCGTACCGGTATCGGCCGAGCGCGGCGCGGTAGCGGCCGGGCAGCGCGTCGCCGGCGACCGCGAGCACCTGGCGAGGGGTGAGATCGAGCAGCACGGCCCGCGCGGGCGGCAGTTCCGACAGGCTGGTCACCGGGGCGCCGGTGACCAGTTCGCCGCCGAGCTCGCGCAGCCGGGCGACCAGGGCCTCCGCCAGCGACGATGATCCACCGACGGCTACCGGCCAGCCGACCTGGTGCGCGAGCACCCCGAGGAACAGCCCGTAGCCTGCGGTGACCGGGCGATGTAAATCGATCATGGAATGGGCGGCGAGCCCGGCGAACAGCGCCCGCGCCGCCTCACCGCGCAGCGCGGCGCGGGCGAGCGCGGTCGCGGACCACAGCCCGCGCACGCCGAACCGGGCAAGGGTCAGGGGCGCGGTGGGCGGCAGGTCGAACGGCGCCAGCACACCCTCGGCCAGCCGCGAGCCGTCGGACGCCAGCGGGCCGACCAGCCGGTGCCAGCCGGAATCGACGCCGTCCCGGTCGGCGAGGCCCGCCGCGGTGGCGTCGAGGTCGCGGCGCAGCAGCGCCGCCGGGCCGTCGTCGAG
>NZ_CDWWEW010000195.1:7435-10063 GCF_977966315.1 Frankia sp. CeRuru1 | reverse complement strand
CCCTCACCACCGCAGCCCTGCCCGTCACCGGCGGCGTGCGCCCCCACCTCACCGTCACCGTCCCCTGGACGGCACTACTCGGCCAGGGAGGTACGCCCGCCACCACCAGCTGGGGTCAACCTCTGCCGGCCAGTGTCCTGCGCCGCCTGGCCTGTGACGCCACGGTCACCCGCGTCGTCTTCGATGCGGCGAGCGTCCCCCTCGACGTCGGACGGGCCCACCGCACCGCACCCGCGGACCTACGCCGCGCCGTCATCGCCCGAGACGTCTGCTGTTCATTCCCGGGGTGTGATCGGCCGCCGTCATGGTGCGAAGTTCACCACGTTCGTCATTGGATAGACGGTGGAAGAACCTCACTCGACAATCTGGTACTGCTGTGTGGATATCATCATAGGCTCATCCACCACCACGGCTGGATCGTCCGAATCGGCCACGATCGCCGGCCCGAATTCATCCCCCCGCCCTGGGTCGACTCCGACCAGACACCCCGACGCAACCCCTACAGCCGACATACCTTCGACCTCCTCCGTGCGGCAACAGTTGGATAGACCGGCTCATAGCTGAAGGAAGGAAGGTCCGAGTTTTAAGGCCCAGCTCAAAAATCTCCAGAATATCTTCGCTCGCGCTGCCGTGAACGGCGCTACACGACGAGCCTGTCGTCCGACTTCCTGGAGTGGCTCGCGTGGCGCCGTCGCCTGAAGGCGATCAGCCGAGTGTGGTCGTTAAGTAACACGCTGTCCATGCCGTGCGATAGCCGGACGTGCGTTCGTCTCGTTGGACGAGAGTGGGCGAATGACTCGTTTGCTCCTCGGCCCCATCCACCGGCACACCGAGGCAACGCGCGTCACTCTGTGGATGGAGACCGACGCTGCTTGTGATGTCGAGGTCCGGGTCCCGCGCGGCGCACTCGCACGTGCGACGTTCGGCCCGCCGGCTGGGCAGGCCCGTACCTTCGAGGTGGCCGGGCACCACTACGCAGTCGTCGTGGTCGAAGGCCTGACGCCGGGAGAGCCGGTTCCCTACGAAGTGTGGTTGACGGACGAGGTGTGGTTGACGGGTCCCGGGCCCGGAGGGCCGGCGGTCGGGTCCGAGCCGCCCACCGACGGCGCGGTGCGGGTCTGGCCGGAGCCGGGCAGGCCGCCGAGCCTGCTGCGTCCCGTCAAGGACGAGGGGCCCCTGCGGCTGGTCTTCGGCTCCTGCCGGGTGACCGCGCCGCAGGAGCAGCCGTACACCCTGAACGCCGATCAGGACAGCCGTGGACTCGGCACGGACGCGCTGCACGCCCTCGCCCTGGAACTGCCCGCGCACGACCCCGCCTCCTGGCCGGATGTCCTGCTTCTGCTCGGTGACCAGGTCTATGCCGATCATGTCTCCTCGCAGACGGCGGCGCGGATTCGTGACCGGCGGGATGTCACCGTCCCGCCGGGGGAGGAGATCGCCGACTTCGAGGAGTACACCTGGCTGTACCAGGAGGCGTGGTCGCAGACGGACATCCGCTGGTTACTGTCAACGGTCCCGACGGCGATGATCTTTGACGATCATGATGTGCGAGACGACTGGAACATCTCCGCGGCATGGCGTACGGAGATTAGGGCCGCGCCGTGGTGGGACGCACGCGTCACCGGCGGGATCATGGCCTACTGGCTCTACCAGCACCTCGGTAACCTGGCCCCGGCCGTCCGGGAGTGTGATCCGGTGTTCCGGGCCGTGGTCGAGGCGGGAACCCCCGCAGTGCCCGAGGGCGGGGCCGCCCCGGCCAACGTGGCCGACAGTGTGGCCGGCAGCGTGGCCGGCAGCGTGGCGGAGCAGGTGCTGCGCGCGTTCGCCCGACGGGCTGACGAGGCGGCAGACCACCCCGACGTGACCGCGGGGCGAACCGCCGCGGCCGACGGCCGGGTCGGTCCCCGTGCCGTCGCCCAGCCTGAGGGTGCCCAGCCTGAGGGCCACGGCGAACCGGCCGGCCGGGCGGTGCGATGGAGTTTCCGATGGGACCTCGGCCGGACCCGGCTGATCGTGATCGACTCCCGGTGTGCACGGGTGGTGTCCCCCGACGGTTCGCGGGCGATGATCGACGCCGTCGAGTGGGAGTGGGTGCGGGAACAGACCCTGCACGACGGCGAGGTGGATCACCTGTTGCTCGGCACCTCCGTCCCGTTCCTGCTGACACCGACGATCCACAACGTCGAGGCGGCCAGCGAGCTGATTGCGGGCGGGCGGTGGGGCCGACGGGCCGCGGCCGTGGCCGAGCGGGTCCGCCAAGCCCTCGACCTCGAACACTGGTCGGCCTTCGGCTCCTCCTTCGCCGCGATGGCGGAGCTGCTTCGGTCTATCTCGGCGGGGGAACGCGGTCCGGCGCCGGCCAGCGTGATCGTGCTGTCCGGTGACGTGCACCACGCCTATCTGGCCCGTGCCGACTTCCCGGCGCAGTCCGACTTCCCGGCGCGGTCCGACCTCACCGCCGCGGCCACGGCGCCGAGCCCAGTGTGGCAGGCGGTGTGCTCGCCGTTCCGCAACCCGCTCGGTCCGGCGATCCGGCGGGTCGACGCGATCTCCCGGCGCGCTCCGCTAGCCGCATTCTCCGCGGCCTTCGCCCGCCTTGCCGGGGTGCGGGGCCGGTCCATCCGGTGG
>NZ_CDWWEW010000195.1:4733-7260 GCF_977966315.1 Frankia sp. CeRuru1 | reverse complement strand
TGGTCCCTGGCGTCGACGTCGCCCCGAGGTCGCCCTCGACGTCGCCCCCGAGGTCGCCCCCGATGACGGATGTCCGACAGTCGTCACGGCCGTCCCCGGCGCGGGCCACCTGACCGTCGTCGTGGCCAGGTCGCGGGGGTAGACGGTTCTGAACGTCGATGCGGATCGCTGCTTGTGTCCAATGTCATAGCAGAAAGGTGGGCCCGGCCGGATGGCCTCCAGACACCTCCGGTCTCGTTGCCCGCCCAGCTTTCGCCGACGTTGATTCGCCCACCCGGCGTGGCGCGCCCACGCCACGCCGCCACCATGCGCGTTCGTACTGGCCGACTGGATAGCGTTGTTCCACAACTATCTTCAGATCAACTTCAGGTCGGTGTCAGCAGCTCCTCCTCACGCCG
Organism: Frankia sp. CeRuru1; assembly: GCF_977966315.1. NCBI lineage: Bacteria > Bacillati > Actinomycetota > Actinomycetes > Frankiales > Frankiaceae > Frankia > Frankia sp. CeRuru1. Next base: position 6,862 of record NZ_CDWWEW010000195.1, on the reverse strand, counting down.
GGCGGACGTCCGGCGGCTCCACACCGGAGCGGGACGCACTCCCGTCCCCCGTCGTCCGCTGCGGCGCTCGTTGGTCGGAGAAGGGTCCTCACGACGCCTGTCACCGTCGCGGCAGCACGGTCGTCAGCCGCTGACCCACACCGACACCGACGCCGGTCAAAACAGCGCTGGCGGCGGCCCGCCACACAGACCCCCGCCGATCAGCTAGACCGAGGCGTGCGAAGCCAGACGCCTGCCGGACAAGATCGGAGAAATGGCCGACATCATGCTCCTCTGTCGTGCGCCCGATCCTCTGTCGTGCGCCCGATCCTCCTGGATGTTATAGAACCAGGCTGGCTGGGCGTGCTACCGGCGCAACGCGCCTGCGATGTCTATAAGCGGCTGCCAGATCCCGCCGCTCTCCAAGAAGAAGCCGACCATGGGCAGGAACGCCAAGGCATTGTTCAAACTGAACCAGCGACGCACACCGGTGTCCGCTGGCCATGTCCGCATCCTTTCCAACCGGCCGTGTAGTTCCATGAGCACAGCCAGCCGATCGGCCAGTTCAGCCCGATCGTCCGCTGTCAGCATCGAAGATGCCCGTCTCCGATTCAGCCGATCGATCGTCGTCGATGTCCGGTCCGCCCACCGCAGCAGTCGACGCTTTTCCTGTCGCATCGCCGCATGTACCGCCAGCATCGGAACCAGAAATGCCAGGATCTCGAACAAGATTGCTAATGGCAGCAGTGCGACGTAAACATTCCGCCACGCCGCATAGGCGGGCAACAGAGGGATCAGAAACCACCACGACGCCAGGAAGAATGCTGGGATACTTGCAACCAGTGACTGATAGAAGCAAAACCTTCCTAACGGACTGAGACCTCCGACGCCGTCGGGATGGTTTTCCCTGACGAGTAGCCGAGCCTGTTCCTCGTGCACTGCCCGCCAGTAGCCTCCGTAGGCAGCCATTCGACCAAGGCGGGAGCCCGCGATCGCCGCGGCGAACGTCTCCATCAGCACCGCCCAGATCCGGTGACGGTCGCCGTAGACCGGCTGCGGATCGGTCAGTAGAAATACCACCCAACCTATAAAGACGGCTGATCCGACGATGACAGCACCGACCCGCTCGTACCGGCGGGCCCGCCGGCTGATCCTGTCCACCACCGCCCGCTGCTGGGAAGGCGTCAGAAACAGAACCCGCCGGTCACAGACCCGACCGAGTGCCTCGGTGAACCTCTCCGGAATCGTCTCCGTGAGGGCCACGCCGACGACCAAGGCAGTCAGCCCGGAGATGAACATGAGGTCCCACGTGTCTCCGTACCGGACATGCACAAGCTGGACGAGCGTGGCAAGTAACGGAATCGACCACCAAATGGCGGTCGGCAGTAGTCGACCCACGCGCCCGGCAGTACTCCTGGCTCCAGGCGGGATGCCGATCGCGGTGATCATAAGTACGTGTACGACAACGATGAGAGGCGGCTCGGCGAGAGCGATTTCGTACACCGCTGTGCCGGCTGCGGTTACCGCCGAAAACCATCCGGTTGGCGGCACCCAGACGATCATTGCGAGCTGGAGCGCGAGGTTCCATCAGACACGCCCCATCGGACCGCGCCGGAATCACCCCCACTCATTCCACCCGCCATCGAGGCGCGGTCACGATGCTGACCCCACGCCAACATTCTCTGCGACCCAGCTCCTTCGTTGCCACCTGCAGTTGCGAGGAGTGTAACAGGAAGCCGGGACGCCGAGCGACGGGTTCTGTGGGGGCCACACTATGAATCGACGCGGCTCCGGTGCGGTTGTCAGAACTCGCCTGCGCGCACTCCAGCCGTAAAGGCGGCCCACTCCTCCGCCGAGAATCGCAGGGCGGGTTGATCCGGGTTCTTCCCGTCGCGGACCAGCACCGCGCCCGCCTCGACGGCAACTTCTACACAGCCTCGGTCCTGGCAATATGAGGACCTACGAAAAACGGGCTCGATTGCGGTGACCTGGCCGTCTCTCATTTTAGCACATCCCTAGAATCGGTCCGCCACGGAAGTCTGGTTACCTAGCTTCGCTGATCCGTCCGGCGATGTCGATGGAGCGCGGGACTCTATCTTCGCCATGGTAGCCGCAACGGTCGTTTTGTAACATTTATTCGTGCTCCACTG
>NZ_CDWWEW010000195.1:0-4316 GCF_977966315.1 Frankia sp. CeRuru1 | reverse complement strand
TGGTCCTGGTCCCTGGCGTCGACGTCGCCCCCGAGGTCGCCCTCGACGTCGCCCCCGATGACGGATGTCCGACAGTCGTCACGGCCGTCCCCGGCGCGGGCCACCTGACCGTCGTCGTGGCCAGGTCGCGGGGGTAGACGGTTCTGAACGTCGTACCGGTGGCCTGTTCGATCGCTGTTGCGGAAAGTGTGTTCTGGTGGGTTCCGTCGAAATGGACGCCGTTCCACGGCATGATGGTCGAACTCGCGGGTAGATTCAGGGCGGTCAACGCGGAGCGGACCAGTTCACGATCCGCACTGCCCGCGTCATCGATTGCCTGCGCGATCGTGGTCACGGCGGTGAAGGCCTCGGCCGCATCCTCGGTCATCGGCGCCCCGAAATCGTGCAGATAGCGGTCGATTACTCTCGCGGCCAGCGGATTGGCCCGGGCGATGGGCATCGACCAGGCGACCTGACGGCTGACCCGATCGGCGAACTCGGGAACCGCGGCGAGTCGGGCGGCCTCCGCCGGGTCGCCGTACACGACAACCGCGGGTGGTATGTACCCACCATCCCGGAAAGTGTTTCCCAGAATTTCTCCCTGGCTGGGAGAAATATTCGTCAGTACAACGTCGGGTGCAGCGGTTCGCAAGGCGCCGACGGCGGCGGCCAGATCGCCTGTACCCGGCTGGCCTGTACCCGGCTGGTAGGCCACGCTCGCCACGACCGGGTAACCGGTCTCCTCGGCGCGCTCTGCCACAGTCGCCTGCATATCGAGGCCGGTGGCGTCGTTGGTGTAAAGCAGGGCGACGCGTCGGCGCTCCTGGCCCGGCTGCTCGGCGTCACGCAGCAGGGACAGGAAGGTGCCGCCGTAGTCGGCCGCGTCGGGTCCGATCCGGAAGAACCAGCTCAGCCCACGTTCGGTCAGCGCCGTCAGCGGCGGGCCTCCGCTGACGAACGGGATCTGCAGGCGTTCGGCCCGCTGGCTGGCTTCCAGGGTGGCGTCCGGGGTGAACGCGCCGACGATGCCTACGACACCGTGGTTGGTCACTAAGCGTGATGTGACGTCCGCGGCCTGGTGCGGATCGCTGCTTGTGTCCAATGTCACAACAGAAAGGTGGGCCCGGCCGGATGGCCCCCAGACGCCTCTGGTCTCGTCGCTCGCCCAGCTTTCGCCGGCGTTGATGAGACGGCTGGCGAGCTCTGCTCCGCGTTGTGCGTCACGCCCCGTTTCGGGATTGCCATGGGTCAGGGGGGCGAGCAGTCCGATCTTGACCTCGCCGGAAACTCGGGCCGGCTCGGCTTTGCCACCGCCATCGCAGGCGGCCAGCGCGACTACGGAGAGAAACGCAAGGCCCGCGACCGTGCTTCGAAACCCGTGGATCATCGCGCTCCCCGCATGCCCGGCTCGGTGAGGAGTGAAAGCTGGCAGTGGCCAGCGGCGACACTAGTTGCTTGTCGGGCAACAACCGCAGCCGGGCTGCCCGGCAGCGCGGGTGATTGACGGGGCCGATCGTCAGGCGACCCCACCGGCGGCGGCATCGGGCGCCCACATAGTCTTTGCAGGCCAAGGCATAGTCTTTGCAGGCCAAGGCATAGTCTTTGCAGGCCAAGGCATAGTCTTTGCCGGCCGGGGCCGGGACTGGCCTGGCGGGACAGTTCCAGAGGGCGATCCGAGAGGGCGAGAGGTACCGATCTCGTGGTCCAGCCGGGAAGAAGGCGGGTCGCGACGGATGACCCGCCGGGGTCCTCTGTCGAGGGCCGGCATCGTGGCGCGGGCACACCCGGGGACCGGGAGCAGCCATCCCCGGTGCGGCGTCGGCGGCACTCGGCGGGGGCCTCGACCGCCACGGCTCCGACCGCCTCGACCGCCACGGCTCCGACCGCCGCCGCGGCCATGACCGGGGCGGGGGAGTTCCGATCGCGTCCGTGGCGGCGGCCGCGCCTGCACGACCTCCCCGTGCGCGGGAAGCTCTTCGCGGCGTTGGCGGTGCCCATGGCGGCCTTCCTGGCGGTGGCGATTCTCGCCGGCGTGACCTGGCTGTCCGACGCCGCCAGCTACGGTCACGGGGTGACCGAGGCGAAGCTCGGCCGGGACGTGACCGCGGCGGTGCACGAGATGCAGCTCGAGCGGGATCTCGCCGCGGGCTTCATCATGAGTGGGCGTGGCGCCAACCCGACCAGCAGGGCGCTGGCCGACCGGCTGAACACCGAGCAGCGTGTTGTGGACAAGGCGCTGACCCGTTTCCAGGCCTCGCTAAGGTCCTCCTCCGGCCGTCTCGGCCGAGGGGCCTCCCCGCTGTCCGCGCAGGTGCGGCAGAGCATCGCCGCACTGCCCGCGCTGCGCCAGGCCGTCCGGGGCGGGAAGCTGCCCATCGGCGCGATCCTGAGCGAGTACTCGACCACGATCAGCCGCCTGCTCGCCTTCGACCGCCGGATCGGGCAGGACAGGAACGACGACGAGCTCCGCTACTCCACCATGGTCCTCAATGACCTGTCGACCATCAAGGAGATCAACTCCCAGATCCGCGGTCAGCTCTACGCCACGGCCCTCACCGGCCGGTTCGAGTTCGGCGCCGCCGAACGGATGTCCGGTCTTCTCGCCGAGGAACAGACGGCCGAGGACGCGTTCCGCGCCGCAGCCCGCCCCAGCGACCGGATCCGCTACGATCAGATCGTCAACGGTCAGGCGTTGCTGACGGTCAAGCGCACCCCCGACCGTGCCGTCCAGCGTCAGCGACTGCCCGACCTCGGCATCGATCCCGACCAGTGGTTCGCGGCCAGCACTACCCACATCGAGCTGCTGCGCACCGTCGAGACCGGACTGCTCGACAACGTCATCGGGTCCGCGAGCGAGCTGCGCTCCACCGCCTGGGAGCGGACCGCCATCCTCGGCGCGCTGATCATCACTATCATGGTCGGTGCGATCGTGTGGACGCTGGCGATCGCGCGCACGATGACCGGCCCCCTGCGCAGACTGCGGACGGGCGCCCTCGACGTCGCCCACGAGCGCCTTCCCCACCTGATCGAGCAGCTGCAAACCGCGTACCCGGACCAGGTCGACACGACGATCCGGTCCATCGCCATCGCCATCGACTCCCGTGACGAGATCGGCGAGGTCGCGCGCACCTTCGACGAGCTGCAGCACGAGGCGGTGCGGCTGGCTACCGAACAGGCCGGCCTGCGGCGCAACGTCAACACCCTGTTCCTGAGCCTGTCCCGGCGCAGCCAGAGCCTCATTGAACGGCAGATCGCGCTCATCGACCGGCTGGAGGCCACCGAGGAGAACCCCCTCCAGCTGGAGAACCTGTTCAAGCTCGACCACCTGGCGACCCGGATGCGCCGCAACAGCGAGAACCTGCTCGTGCTCGCGGGGGCTGGACCGGGCCGGCGCCGGGTGGGTCCGGTACCGCTGGGTGACGTGCTGCAGGCCGCGATCGGCGAGATCGAGCAGTACGAACGGATCCAGATCATCGAGGTGCCGGAGGTGCAGGTTGCCGCCGACTCCGTCAACCACGTCGTCCACCTCGTCGCCGAGCTACTGGAGAACGCCGCCCAGTTCTCCCCGCCATACCTCGCGGTCGACCTCGCCGCGTCCCGCCTCGACGACGGCAGACTGCTCATCATCATCGACGACGCCGGCCTCGGGATGTCGGAGAAGGAGCTGACCGCAGCCAACCAGCGGCTGGCCGAGCCTCCGGTGTTCGACTTCTCGATCGCCCAACGCCTCGGCCTGTTCGTCGTGGCCCGCCTGGCCGCGCGGCACGACATCGCGGTGCGGCTGGCACGCTCGGATACCGGCGGGGTTCGCGCGCTCGTCCATCTGCCTGCCGTGCTGCTCGTCGCGGGCACTCCGCCTCGTGGCACCGCGCCTCGTGGCAACGGCCTGGCGGCTCCCGGCCTGGCGGCTCCCGGTGCGACGGACCTGAACGGTCACGGTCCTACCGGTCCTACCGGTTCTGTGGGGCCTACCGGTTCTGTGGGGCCTGCGGGGTCGCTCGGCGGTCCCGATACGCCGCCGGCCGGTCTCGGCTCTTACACCTCCTACACGCCGACTGAGGAGTGGTTCCGGCCGCGCGGTGTCGATCTTGGCGTCGTCGACGAGCTCGCCGACGACGCCGACTCGCCCACCGTGGCCGAGGCCGGTGGCGAGTCGCGTCTGGGCGCCGTCACGGGATCGGAGGGCGGGGCCGTCCTGCCTCCGATCGAGGAGGCGGTGGCCGCGCTCCGTCGTCGGCGCGAGCGTGGGGCGGACAGAAGGATGCGCGCCGCCGCGGCGCGGCCGCCTGAGCCCCCCGAGCCCTCCGAGGAGAAGTTCAACTGGTTCACGCGAGATC
>NZ_CDWWEW010000194.1:0-9494 GCF_977966315.1 Frankia sp. CeRuru1 | reverse complement strand
CGCTCCCCCGGCGGCACGGGCGACGGTCCGGCGGCGGCCGGCGGGGCCGGGGCCGGGGGAGCGGGCAGGCCGCTCATCCCCCGTCCACCCGTGAACCGGCGTCGGGTCCTGAAGAAGATGGGGCTGACGGCAATCGTTCTCGGGCTGGTCATCGCGTTGTTGTCCCTGCCGTTCGTCGGTGCGGTCGGCCTGTTCGCCAAGGGAAGCGCGGACCACTTCCTCGGGCTGCCCGCCGAGCTCGTCACGCCTCCGTTGCCGCAGAGTTCGACGATTCTGGCCGCCGACGGATCAGTGATCGCCATGTTGCGCGGGGCCGAGAACCGCATCGTCGTGCCCGGCAACGAGATCCCGAAGATCATGCGCGAGGCAATTATCTCGATCGAGGACGCCCGCTTCTACCAGCACGGCGGCGTCGACCCACAGGGCGTCTTCCGCGCCGCGCTGCGCAACAGCGAGGCCGGCGGAGTCTCTCAAGGCGGTTCGACGCTGACCCAGCAGTACGTCAAGAACGTGCTGCTGCAGAACGCCCGCACCACGCGGGAGCGAGAGGTCGTGGCCGGGAACTCCCTGGAACGCAAGATCCAGGAACTCCGGTACGCCCTGGGCATCGAGAAGCGGTTCTCCAAGGACGAGATCCTGGAGCGCTACCTCAACATCGCGTATTTCGGTGACGGCGCGTACGGGATCGGCACCGCCGCCGAGCACTACTTCGGGGTGCCCATCTCCCAGGTCACTCTCGAACAGGCGGCGCTGCTCGCCGGGCTCGTGCAGAGTCCGTCCCGGTACAACCCCGCAGCCTACCCGGAGGCCGCGCTGGCCCGGCGCAACACCGTGCTGGACAAGATAGCCGCCGAGGGGTATATCTCCACCACCCAGGCAGAGGCGACGAAGCAGATGCCGCTGAACGTCGTGAAGGCCCCGCCGCCGGCCGCGGACTCCTGCGAGACCTCATCGGCGCCGTTCTTCTGCGACTACGTGCGGTCCCAGCTGCGGGCGAGCCCGGCGCTCGGTTCCACCCTGGAGGAACGCAACCGACGCATCTACGAGGGCGGCCTGGTCATCAGGACCACTCTCGACCCGATGGTGCAGCAGGCGGCGCAGGACGCCGTCAACTCGACCGTGTCACCGAGCAGCCGGGTGTCGGCGACCGAGGTCGTCATCCAGCCCGGCACCGGCAACATCCTCGCCATGGCAGTGAACCGGGTGTACGGCTCGAACACAGCCGTCAACCAGACGGTGGTGCCGCTGCCGACCAGCGCCACCTTCCAGCCCGGGTCGACGTTCAAGACCTTCGTGCTCGCCGCCGCGCTCGAACAGGGCTACGGCACCTCAACGGCCTTCTACTCCCCGGCCTGCTACGAGACCAAGAAGTTCCCGTTGGACCGCGGTGAGGGCGACTGCCCCAGGGGTTTCTCGAACTCCGATCCCGCCGAGGCCGGCATCTACGACATCCCCAAGGGCACCTGGGACTCGGTGAACACCTTCTACGTGCAGCTCGCGGAGAAGACCGGCATCCCGGCGGTCCTGGAGATGGCCAAACGCCTGGGCGTCACACCGCCGAAGGCAGACAAGATCGGCTCCACCGACGGGGCCACCGCCATCGGCGGCGGCCAGTACATGTACGTCTCCCCGTTGCAGATGGCCGACGCCTACGCGACGATCGCCGGCGGCGGGGTGCGCTGCACGCCCCGCTTCGCCACCGAGGCCATCGACTCCAGCCACGACCCGATCGACATCGCCCAGCCGCGGCAGTGCGAACAGGTACTCGCCAAGGGTGTTGCTGACACCGTGACCAGTGTGCTCGCCGGCGTCCCGGTCCGCGGGACCGGGACCAAGGCCGCCATCGACCGCCCCTCGGCAGGCAAGACCGGCACCACCGACGAGTTCTCGGCCGCCTGGTATGTCGGCTTCACCCCGCAGCTCGCCGCGGCGGTATCCGTCGGCGACCCCATGGGGGCGGAGAGCCACCCGCTGCGGGGCGTCGTCGCCGACGGCCGGACCTGGCCCCATGTCTTCGGCGGCGACCTGCCCGCGATCATCTGGAGCAAGTCGATGCGGGCCGCCCTGGCCAACCGGCCGGTGGTCCCGTTGCCCGGCGCCGATCCGACCGTCGCGCGCGGCACCAAGGGAGGTCTGCAGAACACCCCGCCAGCACCGGCGCCCGGTCAGGGCCTCGGCGACTTGTTGCAGAACCTGGGTCAGCGGATCTTTCCCGGCATGGGCGGACAGCCACAGGGAGGCGGCGCCCAGCCCGGCACGGGCCAGAGCGGGCAGAACCAGGGACAGCCGCAGCAGCCTCAGAACGGCGTCGAACCGGGATCCGGCAGAGGGGATCAGCCTGCCGGCCGCTAGCCAGCCTTCCGGCGGCCTGGTCAACGCCTAAGGTCCTGGTCAACGCCTAAGGTCGTGGGCCCGCGGGCACCTGCACGGGATCGACCCCGAGCGCTAGGGCGAGATAAACGGCCGTGTAGTCGAACAGGCCGATGAGTGAGGCGAGCCGTTCCAGCGGCCCGCCGCCGTCGGCGCGCAGTTCGGTGACGCCGACGCCTCGCTCGGCCGCCACCGCCACCGCCGCCTCGGCCTGCCGGGCGACATCCAGGCGTTCGACGTCGGGATCGCGCAGCAGGACCAGGCGGAGCCGGATCGACTCGTCCTCCTCGGCGCGGTCGCGGAAGAAGTCGTCGAAGTCGTCGCGCACCGGGCCGCCAGCCGCGAGACCCGCGCCGAAAGCACCGTCGAACAGCGCGACCTGGTGGCGGGCGGGATGCGGCAGCGCCCCGGCGATGGCCGGATACTTCGCGTTCGTCGCGAGCTGGGTGACGGCACGTTCGGCCACCACGTTCGTCACCGGTGAGGTTCCCCAGATGATCGGCAACGTACCGGCCAGCTCGAGCGCCAGCGTCTTCGCCGGATTGACGAATGACTCGCTGGACGAACGGCAGCGGGTCGCGACGTCCTCGAGGCGGACGGCGGCCGCCTCGATCGCCTCGTCCGCCACCCGCGCGATACCCAGGGCCCGGGCGACGATGATCAGTGGCAGCGACAACGACCACAGGGCGGCACGAGCGGGCTGCTCCGCCGAGGTCACGACGAGGGGCGCACCGGCCACCCCGGCCAGGTGCGCCAGGGGGGTATCGGCAGGGGCGACCACGGCCACCCGCGCGCCACGCCGGTTCGCCTCCTCCACCGCCGAACAGGTCTCCGCGGAGGTACCGGACGCCGACACCGCAAGGACGACGTCGGCCACCCCCACCCAGCCCGGCAGGCCGTAGGTGTGGTGACCGATGACGGGCACCGGGCTGGCCGGCCCGGCGACGGCGGCGAGCACCCCGGCGGCCAGCGCCGCGCCGCCCACCCCCACCATGACGACCGCCCGGGGCCGCCCGTCAGCGGCAAGGCGAGCGACCCCGGCCTCCTGGGCGAGGGTGGCACCGCGACGGACCTGGCGGGCGGCGGAGGCGATGTGCGGCAGGAGACCGCCGGCGTGACCGGCGTCAATGCGGGCGGTGTCGTCGAGGATCGCCTCGTCGAGGTACACGTCGAGGCCGCGGCGTCAGTTCGACGCCGGCGCGCCGGAGAACGGGACCGCCTCGTCGAGCAGCATCACCGGGATGTCGTCGCGCACCGGGAACGCCAGGCCGCAGGCGAGGCACACCAGCACGGGGGCACCGCCCAGCTCGTCGGGCCGCAGCTCACCGTGCTTGCTGCACGGGCAGACGAGGATCTCCAACAGCAGCGGGTCGAGACTCATCAGGCTTCCCTTCCGCTCCGGATGCGAGCGAGGATCTCGTCGCGCAGCCGATGCATCGTGGCGTCGTCGGGCCCCTCCACGTTGAGCCGCAACAGCGGCTCGGTGTTGGACGGGCGGAGGTTAAACCAGGATCCGTCCGAGAAGGAGATCGTCAACCCGTCCAGGTGATCCACGTCGGCGGCGTCCGGCGCGTACGCCTTCTCGATCACGTTCATCGCCGCCGCGGCGTCCGCGATCTCGGAATTGATCTCACCGGACGCGCTGTAACGGGCGTACCCCCCGAGCAGCCCGGACAGCGGCCGGTCCTGGCCGCCCAACGCGGCGAGCACATGAAGCGCGGCGAGCATGCCGGAGTCCGCCCGCCAGAAGTCGCGGAAGTAGAAGTGACCGGAATGCTCTCCACCGAAGACCGCGCCGGTACGGGCCATCTCGGCCTTGATGAACGAGTGGCCCACGCGGGTGCGGACCGGGACGCCCCCGCGCTCGGTGACCAGCTCGGGGACCGCCCGGCTGACGATGACGTTGTGGATGACCGTGCCCCCCGGCTCCCGGGCCAGCTCGCGATCGGCCACCAGGGCGGTGATGGTCGACGGAGAGACGATCTCCCCCCGCTCGTCGACGACGAAGCAGCGGTCGGCGTCGCCGTCGAAGGCCAAGCCGATGTCGGCTCCGGAGCTGCGGACGGCGGCCTGCAGGTCCCGCAGGTTCGCCGGCTCGATCGGGTTCGCCTCGTGGTTCGGGAAGGAGCCGTCCAGCTCGAAGTAGAGCGGGATCACTGTCAGCGGCAGCCCGGTGAAGGTGGCCGGGACGGTCAGCCCGCCCATGCCGTTACCCGCGTCCACGGCGACCGTCAGCGGCCGGATCCCCGCCAGGTCGACCAGGGTGCGCAGATGACGCACGTAGGAGTCCAGCAGGTCCCGCCGGGTCACGGTGCCGCGACGACCGGGACCGGCGGGAATGCCCGCCTCGATCATCGCGCGGATGTCGGCGAGCCCGGTCTCCTGGCCGATGGGTGCCGCGCCGGCCCGGCAGAGCTTCATGCCGTTGTACTTCGCCGGGTTGTGCGACGCGGTGAACATCGCACCCGGAATGTTCAGCGAGCCGGCGGCGAAGTAGAGCAGATCGGTGGATCCCAGCCCGGCGGCGATCACGTCCGCGCCCTGGCTGACCGCCCCCTCGGCGAAGGCCTCGGCGAGCGGGACCGACGACTCCCGCATGTCGTGCGCGGTCACGATCCGCGGGGCGCCGAGCAGCCGCACGAAGGCGGCTCCGGTGGCTCGGGCGACGTCGGCATCGAACTCCGCCGGCACCACGCCACGCACGTCGTACGCCTTGAAGATCCGCGAGAGGTCACGCATCCCTTCCAACCCCTTCTCCCTGGTGTCCCCCGGCACCGGGTGAATGGTGCCCCCCGGCCGCGCGGCCACTGCTGCGACCGGCTCGGTTGACCTTATCCGCCGGGTCCGGCACCGCCAGGACCGCGTCCGGGCGAAGTCGCGCCGAACCACTCACCGAACCACCGGTACTAGGACAAACGGAAGATCGGGACGACCACATGACCGGGACGGCCGAGAGGTGGGAGCGCTCCGGATCAGGACGGACTGGGAACGGCCCGCAGGTGACCCCGCCGGCCACCCGGGGGTGGGGCCTGCGGACCCTGCGGGGGCTCCGGCCCTCCCCGCCGGGACGCCTCACGCACGGCGTCCGCAAGGGCTTCCAGGTCGTCCCCGGCCACCTCACGACCCCCCTCGCGGGGCGCCTCGGCCTCGAGCCGGACCACAGCCCAGCCAAGCGGCACGGTGAGCCGATCCGCGTGGGTGCCGCACAGATCGTAGGAGTGTGGTTCGACGTACGGGGAGAGCGGGCCCAACACCGCCGTGGACTCCGCGTAGGCGTACGTGAGCGTGGCGACCGCGGCTGCGGAACAGGCCGAGCGGGAGCAGCGCCGAGGCTTCACGTTCCGGACGGTAGCCCCCGGAACGGACGACGGCCACCACCTCGGGTCGTGTCGCGTGGCGCGACGACTAATCGTCACGCGGCGTCGACCATGCCATCGCGGCCCGCATACAATATCCCTCTTTCAGCACGTATCCAGAGCGATTTTGAGATCATGGACCGTCCTCGAGCTGGTAGCGATAGGGGATGAAACGCAGGGATGTGACCGGAAACCGTCGTTACCGCGCCCACGGATCGGCGCACCACTCCGAGCGATGCCGGAAGCGGCGCGGAGTTCACCGCGATCGACGGACGACCGTCCATCCTTGAACGCTACGCTGACAGGGTGAGCGAGCCCGAGCGGTTCCCGGCAGTCGCCCGGCCGATCCCGCCACGGCGGCGGCGCGACCGGCGCGGCCGTGGAATCCGGGGCACTCTTCTTCCGCCGGACGTGCCCGCCTACGCCACCCGCGGCGACCGCTTCGACGATCTCGTCCTGGACGCCGTCGAGCATCTCGACCACCGGTGGTCCACCGAACTCGCGGACGTCGAGTTCGCCGTCGAGGACGTCCCGCCGGTGGCGGTGACCGATGACGAGATCCCGCTCGCGCATTACCAGCCGGCCAGCGGCAGGGGTCGGTCGGGGACCCCGCGGCGCATCGTCGTCTACCGCCGCCCGATCGAGGCGCGGGCCGTCGACAGCGAGGACCTGGCCGAGCTCGTCCTCGATGCGATCATCCACGAGATGGCTGAGATGATGGGGGTCGACCCCGCCGTGATCGACCCGGAGGGCCACGGCTGGGGCGACGAGGAATAGCGAGCAACAGCGAGGAACAGCCGAGCCGCGCTGGCTGGCCGGCCGCAGGACACCCACCACGAGGGAGACCGTGACCACCAGGAACGATGCCGCTCGGGCGACGGCCTCCGGCGCCCGGATCCTGCCACTGCACGGTCAGGCGCAGTCGTACGCCTGGGGGTCCCCGACCGCGATTCCGAACCTGCTCGGGGCGGTCGCGACCGGCGAGCCGGTCGCGGAGCTGTGGCTCGGCACCCATCCGGTGGCGACGGCCCTCGCCGAGGACGACGGCATCCACCGTCCGGCCACCGACCTCGTCGGTCAGCTGCCGTTCCTGCTCAAGGTGCTGGCCGCCGAGAAGGCGCTGTCGCTGCAGGTGCACCCGGACCTGGCGCAGGCCCGGGCCGGCTTCGACGCGGACGACGCGGCCGGTCTCGGCCTGGGCGATCCGCGGCGGCGTTACCGTGACCGGAATCACAAGCCCGAACTGATCGTCGCACTGTCCCCGTTTCGGGCTCTCGCCGGCGTACGTGATCCCGGCCGGACCCTCGCCATCGTCGCCCGGCTGGGCTCACCGGCCCTCACCGCCACCTTCCGACCACTGGCCGACGATCCCTCGGGCGGCGCCGCACAGGTGCTCCGCTCCCTGCTGACCATGCCGCGCGAACCCGCCCGTGACCTCGTCCGCGACCTCGTGGCGACGGCCCGCCGGCTCGCCGCCGGCCCGCACGACGCGGCAGCGCCGGGGACGCCCAGCGCCGAAACGGACGACACGGCGACGGACAGGGCCGCGGCGGACGGCGTCGAAGCCGATGACGTCGAAGCCGATGACGTCGCGCGGGCGGCCGACCTGATCGGTCTGCTCGCGGCCGCGCACCCGGGCGACGTCGGGATCGCGGCCGCCCTGTTGCTGAACGACGTCACCCTGCGCCCCGGGGAGGGGCTCTTCCAGCCCGCGCGGCTGCTCCACGCCTACGTCTCCGGCCTGGGTATCGAGATCATGGCGACCTCGGACAACGTGCTGCGCGGCGGGCTCACCCCCAAGCACATCGATGTCGACGAGCTCCTGCGCATCCTTGATCCCACTCCGAGCGCGGCGCCGATCCTCATGCCCTGTACCCTCGCGGTCTCCCCCGGTGGTCTGCTCCGCGGCTGGGACGTCCCCGTCGGGGACTTCGCCCTCACCGAGGCGATCTGCACCGGCGGCGCCCTGAACGTGGGACGGCCCGTGGTGCTGCTGGCCGTCGAGGGTGCGGTCCGGGTGACCGGCACCGCCGACAACGGGACGACCGTCGCCCCGGTGGAGTTGCGCGGGGGCCGGTCCGCCCTGCTGGCCGGATCCGCCGCGTTGACCCTCACCGGCACCGGTCGGGTCTTTCTCGCCGCTCCCGGCCGCTGACGGGCGACGCCACCGACAGGGCGGGGTGCTGACGGCCCAGAAGACCGGACGACCGGAAGCGTCACGAACCTCCCGCACGTCCTGGGAGGACGCCGACCGGTGCCCGGCCCGCCACGAGGCGAAGATCGAAGGTCGGCGGACTCGGCACTAGCCGCGCTGATACAGGACGGTGGGATCCTCGATGGAGACCGGGGCGTCGAGGAGCCTCGACGCCCCCCACAACGGAACGACGGTAGAGATGCTCCGCGGCATCACGGGCCTGGACATCCCAAAGATCGACGACACGGCGGTCGACGACGTGGAGCCGGTGGAGCCGGAGCCGGTGGAGCCGGAGGGAGTAGGCCCGCGGGGCGGATCCCCGGATGCCCGGCCCTCCCCCGGCCTGCCGGGGAGATCGCCGATCACGGCGGTGGCCCCCAGCGGGCCGCCGACCGCGACGAGCCGTCCACCGGCCTGCCCGATCGGCATGCGGGCGGTCGCGACGGTGCCCGGCCGCACCCGTACCAGCTCGCCGTCGATCCACGCTGTGACCGCTCCCGCCGGAGCGGCGAGCACGACGACGCCGGTCGCGCCGGGCGGCACCGGCGGGAGGGAGACGACCGCGTCCGGCGCGGATCCCGCCCCGGCGGCCAGCCCCGTCGGGGCGGAGAGGCCGACCGCCTGGCCGTACGCGTCGAGCCCGCGCGGGTCGAGCGGAGGATCAAGGCTGGTGGCGCCGACCCAGGTGGATCCGCCGTCCGAGCCGGTCGACCGCTCTCCCGCCCGGCCCGACGGTGCGGCCAGTCCGGCGAGCACCGGTGCGTTATCGGCCGATTCGACCAGGACGGCCGAGGCGGCGCCCGCCGGCAGCAGCACGGGCGTGGTGATCGCACCGGTGGCGGGCACGACGACGGCCTCTAGGCCGATCGGCGTGTGCCGACCCGTACCCGTGAGGACCGTGATGCGCACCGTGGCCTCCCGCAACGGTGCGGCGAGCACCAGGTGCGCCGTCGAGGACGCGGACCCCGCCGGGACGACGACCCCGCCAAGCAGGAGACGCCGGGCCGGGGCGGAGGTGCTCGGGACAAGGCTCACCGGATCCGCGCGCCCCGCCCGGTCCGCCCCCGGCATCGAGTCCGCACGCGCCGCGCTGGGCCGGTCCGCGACCCAGGTGAGAACCCGGCCGGAGCGCACCTGGACGTCGAGCGCGGTCGCGGCGGCCTCCGGTGCGAGGGACGCGAGTCGCCGGATCACCGCGTGGTCCGGGGGCACGGTGATGTCCTGCGGCGACGTCGCCGGTCCGTCGGAAAGCACCCGCACATTGATCCGGGCTGGTTCAGCTGCCAGATTCGACCAGATCACCACCGGATCCCGACCGGCCACGGTCGATGGTCCGGTGAACCAGGCCCGGGCCCGGGACGGCTCGCAACGCGCCTGAATCGGCCCGACGCCGCCCATTGACCCGACGCCGTCTTTGTCCCGGGCCGTCACGGTGGCCGACAGTCCCCCGGCGGACGCGCCCTGGGCGGTCACCAGGATCGATCCACGGCCGCCCGCCACGCCGGTGACGGCGCTGCCCTCCGAGGGCCGCGGAAGGTCCAGGTGACGCCGGCCGCGGACGTCCATCCGTAGTC
>NZ_CDWWEW010000193.1:0-9497 GCF_977966315.1 Frankia sp. CeRuru1 | reverse complement strand
GGTCAGGTGGGTGCGGTGTCGGCGGCCAGGATCTGCTCGACCAGGCGGGTGTCGTGGCGACCGAGCCGGAACGCCTGATCGTCCAGGACCCGCCGCAGGAAGTCCTTCGTCGTGCGCAGGCGCGGCCCGGTGACCTCGAACTCGTCGAGCGAGCGCGCCATCCGGGCGAGCGCCTGGTCCCGGTCGGGCGCCCAGACGATGACCTTGGCGAGCAACGAGTCGTAGCTCGCCGACACCGTCGCGCCGGGGAACGCCGCCGTGTCGACCCGGACGAACGGGCCGCCGGGGGGCACGAACCGGTCGAGCGGCCCGGGGGCCGGGGCGAACCCGCGCTCAGGATCCTCGGCGTTCACCCGGCACTCGATGGCGACGCCACGCATCTCGATATCGCCCTGTCCGAAGGGCAGCGGTTCCCCCGCGGCGACCGTGAGCTGAGCGCGCACCAGGTCGATGCCGGTCACCGCCTCGGTCACCGGGTGCTCCACCTGGATGCGGCAGTTGACCTCCAGAAAATAGAAGCCGCCCGCCGGGTCGAGCAGGAACTCGAAGGTCCCCGCTCCGACGTAACCGGCGGCGAGCGCGCCCCGCACCGCCGCCTCCCCCATCCGGTCGAGGAGGCCGCCCGGCACATGCGGCGGCGGCGACTCCTCGATCAGCTTCTGATGGCGGCGCTGGACGGTGCAGTCCCGGGCACCGAGATGGACCGCGTGACCGAAGAGGTCGCACATGATCTGGATCTCGACGTGGCGGGCGCCGTCCAGGTACTTCTCGACGTAGACCTGGCCGTCACCGAAGAGCATCTGCGCGCTCGCCCGCACCCGCGCCCACTCGTCGCCGAAGCGGTCCGGATCGCGGATCAGGGCCATCCCGCGCCCGCCGCCGCCGGCGGACGCCTTCACGATGACGGGATAGCCGATCCGCGCCGCGAGCTCCCGCGCCTCGTCGACGTCCGTCAGGGGCTCCAGACTGCCGGGGAGCAGGGGCAGCCCCACGGACGCCATCAGCGACCGCGCCGAGACCTTGCCGCCGAGCCGGGCCATCACAGCGGCCGGCGGGCCGATCAGCGTGACCCCCTGTGCCTCGCAGGCCTCGGCGAAATCCGGGTCCTCGGACAGGAACCCGTAGCCGGGGTGGATGGCCTGCGCCCCGGTCTGCTCCGCCGCCGCGAGGACCGCGGCCGCGTTGAGGTAGCTCCTCCTCGCCGGGCCCGGCCCGATCTGGACGGCCTGGTCGGCCGCGCGGACGACGGCCGAGTCCCGGTCCTCGCTGGAGTACACAGCAATCGTGCGGATGCCCAGCTCCCGGCAGGCCCGCGCGACCCGCAGCGCGATCTCCCCCCGGTTGGCGATCAGTACGCTGGCGAACATCGCGTCACCTCGCCTCGACCGGCGCGAGCTGGAACAGCGGCTCGCCATACTCCACCGGGTCCCCGTCCTCCCGCAGGATCCTCTCGATCCGCCCGGCGCGATCCGCCTCGACGGGCAGCATCAGTTTCATCGCCTCCAGGATCGCGAGCTGCTGCCCGACGCGGATCACATCTCCCTCGGCGACGAATGGCTTCGCGCCGGGCTCAGGCCGGCGGTAGAACGTGCCCACGCTGGGCGCGCCGACCTCGTGTCCGACCGGCCCGGGTGCGGGGGTGGCGCCGGACGGCACGGCCGCGGGCGGCACGGCCGGCACGGCCGGCGCGGCGGGCGTCCACTCCACCTCGACGACGACATCGGCGACACCGACCCGCAGCCGGCTCGGCTGGCTCGGCGTGGCGTCGAGCAGGCCGCGGGCCACCTCGCCGACCTGGGTGAGCAGCTCCACCGCGTCGACCGACGCGGTCGCCCCGGACGGGGCGCCGACCGATCGGATCTCGATCGTGGCGGGCCGCGTCTCGTCGGCCGTCATGACGCCACCTTCCGGCTGATCGGCTGGTCGTGACCGAAGCGGCGGAAACGCGCCCGCCGCTCCGCGACCAGCTCCCGCTCGCCGAGCCCGGACAGCTCGTGGAGGGTCGCGACGAGCGCCGCCCGCAACCGGTCCGCCGCGCGCAGCGGATCACTACCGGTGCCGGCGTCCGGCGCGGGTACCACGGCGTCTGCAACGCCGCATTCGAGCAGGGCCCGGGCGTCGAGGCCGAGCGAGGCGGCAGCGCGCGGGGTGGCCGCCGGATCCTGCCAGAGGATCGCCGCGCAGCCCTCCGGGCTGATCACCGAGTAGACACTGTCGGAGAACATGAGCACCCGGTTGGCCACCGCCAGCGCCAGCGCCCCGCCACTACCGCCCTCACCCGTGACGACGGTCACCACCGGGACCGGCAGCGAGGCCATGAGGCGCAGGTTGGCGGCGATCGCGACCGACTGCCCCTGTTCCTCGGCCTGTCTGCCGGGGTAGGCGCCCGGCGTGTCGACGAGGGTGATGACCGGCAGGCGCAGCTTCGCCGCCAGCGACATCAGCCGGGCTGCCTTGCGGTAGCCGGCCGGCAGCGGCATCCCGAAGTTACGTTCGGCCAGTTCGGCGGGGGTATGGCCCTTCTGGTGGCCGATCACCACGACCGGCGTCTCGGCCAACCAGGCAAGACCGCCGACGATCGCCGGGCAGTCCCCGGAGAGCCGGTCGCCGTGCAGCTCCTGGAAGTCGCGGAACGCCAGCGACAGGTAGTCCAGCGAGGTCGGCCGGTCGAGCCGGCGGGCGCCGCGCACCTGGTCCCACGGGTTGCCGACGGGGAGCTGCCCGGGGTCGCGCACCAGCGGGACGATCTCCACCGGTGGCCGGTTCCGAGCCGGCCCGTGCTCCCGGCCGGCGGCGCCGGACCCGGCCCGCAACAGCCGCGCCAGCCGGGTACGCAGATCCCTGCGGGCCACGATGCCATCCAGGAACCCGCGTTCGAGGAGGAACTCCGCGGTCTGGAAACCGGGGGGAAGCTGCTGGCGGATCGTCTGCTCGATCACCCGGCGTCCGGCGAACCCCAACCGGGCCCCGGGCTCCGCGAGCAGCACATCGGGCAGGGTGGCGAAGGAGGCCGCGACTCCCCCGTAGGTCGGATCGCTGATGAGCGCGATGGTCAGGATCCCCGCCTCGTCCAGCTCGGCGAGCGCGGCGCTCGTCTTGGCCATCTGCATCAGCGCGATCGTCCCCTCCTGCATGCGCGCGCCCCCGGAGGCGGTCACGATCAGCAGGGGAACGTTGTCACGCAGCGCGGTCTCGGCCGCCCAGGTGATCGTCTCGCCGACGGCGGCGCCCAGACTGCCGCCGAGGAAACGGAAGTCCATCACGGCCACCACCAGCGGCGCCCCCTCCACGCTGCCCCGGGCGCACAGCACCGCCTCGGCCATGCCCGTCTCGCGGCGTGCCTGAGCGAGCCGCTCGACGTAGCTGCGCGTGTCCTGGAAGTCGCCGGGATCGTCCTGGTAGGCGGTCGGCAGGTACTCCAGGCTTCCCACGTCGAGCACCTGGGTGAGGCGCTGGCGGGCGGTGAGGGGGGCATGATGCCCGCATTCCGGGCAGACGCCCAGGTTGCGCTCCCAGCGCCGGCCGAACACCTGCGCCCGACAGCCCGTGCACAGCACCCACTGGGGACTGTCAGCGACCTCATCCATCACTCGTCTCCTTCGTCAACTCCAGCGCGGCGCAGCGTGCCCCCCACTGCGAGCTCAGGCCAGGCATGTCGGCAGCCGTCCGCCGTTGAACTCGACCATTTCCCCGAAGATCCCGACCACGTCGAGCGGGCGGCCCAGCTCGCCCCCGTCCAGTTCCGCGTAGGCGCGATGCAGGCAGCCGACGAGCCGTTCGGGATCGAGCAGGTGACCGAAGTCCCCCAGCCCGGCCTCCCGCGCAAGCTCCAGCGGGGCGAGCCCGGCCGCCCGGCCGTCGCGGGCCAGGCGCTGGATCCAGTGCAGGTACGCCTCGGTCTCGTCGAACGCCTCCGGGCCGCAGACGGGCCCGTGCCCGGCGACGAGCGTGTGCGCGCCCAGGGCCCGCAGCCGGGCCACGGCGGCCAGCGTCCCCGCGACCGAGCCCATGAGGACGAACGGGGTGCCCCCGGAGAGCACCACGTCCCCGGTGAACAGCACCCGCTGCTCGGGCAGCCAGGCGACCACGTCACCGGTGGTGTGCGCGGGGCCGACGTGGATCAGCTCGACCGTGCGGTCGTCCAGGTGCAGGCCGACTCGATCCCGGAAGGTGACCGAGGGCAGCGCCAGGGAGATCTCGCCCCACGTCACCTCCGGCCACAGGCGGGTCAGGGCCAGGCCGGTCTCGGCCATCTCGGTGCGCGTCGACTCGTGGGCGATGACCGTCACGGCAGCACCGAAGGCGTCGTTGCCGAAGGTGTGGTCGCCGTGATGATGAGTATTGATCAGGGAGCGGACCGGACCGGCTCCGAGCCGGGCGACGGCATCGGCGAGGTCCCGCGCCCGGCGTTCGGTGGCCGCGGTGTCGATGACGACACTGTGGTCCCCGGCCACCAACACCCCGGCGTTGCTCAGGCACCATCCGCCGGGTGGCTGCTCGTAGGCGTAGACGCGGTCCGCGATCTCGACGGTCCGCGCCGGCGGAACGCCCGGGATGGGGCGCAGCGCCGTGGTCATCGGGACGCCCTCCCGGGGTCGGGGGGGTCGAGCCGGACGCTGTGGCGAGCCGTCAGCAGCGCCGTACCGCCCGGACCGGGCCGGAAGCTCCACGGCCCGCTGTGGCCGAGCAGCAGGTCGGGCAGTACCCGCTGTTTGTAGGCGATGCGGCCGGGCAGGCACAGGCGGGTCGACCGGGTCGTGTGCGTCGAGCCGTCGGCCGTGCGGGTGTCCATCGCCAGGTCCTGGACGCCCGTCGCCTCCTCCCGCAGCTCAACGTGGAGCACATGCGGCAGCAGCTCGGGCCACCGGTCGGCCGCCCGCACGAAGGCGTAGGCGTCCGCGGGCGACCCGTCGACCTCCAGGGTGTCCTCGAAGGAGAAGAGGATGTCGTCGAGGGGATGACCGAGCTCGGCCACCTCCCGCAACGAGGCCAGCTCGCTTTCGCTGTTGGCGTCGAGCGTCGCGCGGATCCAGGCGTGCGTCGCGGGCGCGTCGTCCACCGCGGTGCCGTGATGGCGCAGCTCGACCCTCGTCCCGCCGGCCGCGAGGGGGACGAAGCGCCGGTCCCCGCCCATCGAGGCCACCGGCGGCTGGCTCTGTTCCTGGTCGAACGTCACGCGCAGCGAGCCTCGGTCCAGGGTGCGCCGCGAGGTCCACACCGACACCTCGCCGCCGACGGTGGCCCACAGCCGGAACCGCTCCTCCCCGCGGCCGTCCACGACCTCGTAGGCGAGGCGTTCGACGTGCACGGTCGGCCCGAAGATGACCGGCCATCGCGTCACGTCCGCGACGAGGGCGTAGACCTCGTGCGCCGGGGCGGCGATCGTCACCGCGTGTTCCGTCCGGTACTGCAGGGGATTGCTCATGAGCATGGTCTCCCAGCGATCGGCCGGGCAGGTACCTGCCTGACGCCCGGTCTCAGGGCCGGACGGCCTGGTTGACGGCGTCGAGCAGCAGGCGCGGCGTCTCAGCGTCCGCGATCTGATCATCCGGCAGTGCCACGCCGAACACCTGACCGATCCGCGCCGCCGCCTCCATGATCGCCAGGGAGTCGTAGCCGAGATCCTCAAAAGGCGTGTCGAGGATCTCCCCGTCGATATCGACGCTCTCCTCGATTCCGGCGCATTCGAGCAGGACCCGGCGCAGGTCGTCGAGTGTCATCGCGGTCATGTCATCATCCTCCGGTCGGTCGTTCGTGCTGGGCAGGATGCGGCCCGCACGGGCGGCGGCGCTACGGTCCCGCCGCCTGGGTTCGCCCGCGGTCCGCCGAGCTCACGCGGACGGCGCGCTGACCACGAGGGCCGAGTTGAAGCCGTGCCGCCCGCGCGCCAGGACCAGGGCGCGGCGTACCGACTGGCGGCGAGGCGCGCCGATCACCAGGTCGAGCTGGTAGTCGGCCGGTACGTCGCGGGTGCCCGGTGTCGGCGGGATCACCCCGTCCCGGATGGACAGCAGTGCGGTGACGAGATCGACCGGGCCACCCCCGC
This sequence comes from Frankia sp. CeRuru1, assembly GCF_977966315.1. Classification (NCBI taxonomy): domain Bacteria; kingdom Bacillati; phylum Actinomycetota; class Actinomycetes; order Frankiales; family Frankiaceae; genus Frankia; species Frankia sp. CeRuru1. The sequence continues at coordinate 3,451 of NZ_CDWWEW010000193.1, read as the reverse complement.
CGTAGAGCCGGCCGGTCAGCGCCTTGGGCGCCGTCACCGGCACCCCGTACGGTCCGAACACCTCGGCCAGCGCCGCGGCCTCGATCCGGTCGAGGTCCGGCGTCCCGGCCGAGTCGGCGAAGACGACATCGACATCCGCGGGCCGCACCCCCGCGTCCGTGAGCGCGAGCCGGGCCACCCGGGCGAGCCCCGGCGCGCGCCCCGATCCCGGTCTCGGATCGAAGGTCGCGGCGTAGCCGGTGATCTCGCCATAGGCACGCGGTCCCCCGCGACGGGCGACCGCGTCCGCCCGCTCCAGAATGAGGATCGCGCCGCCCTCGCCCGGCACATAGCCGTCGGCCCGCGCGTCGAACGGCCGATAGGCGTCGGCCGGATCCGCGCGGCGGCTCACCTGGCGGGTCGAAAGCTGGGAGACCCAGCCCCACGGGTCCAGGGCGGAGTCCATCCCGCCCGTGACCAGCAACGGGGTACCGGCGACGGCGCTGCGTCGCGCGTGCCCGACCGCGTCGAGACCGCCGGCCTGCTCCCCGACGAGCGCCGCGCTCGGCCCGCGCATGCCGTGGCGGATGGAGATCTGGCCGGTGTTGACCGCGTAGAACCAGGCGAAGGACTCGAACACGCTGACGAACTGCGGCCCCTGGGCCCACAGCTTCTGGAACTCCCGATGGGTGAAGGAGAAACCGCCGGAGGCGTTCGAGGTGACTACGCCCATGTCGTACTCGGGCAGGTCCGCCGGGTTGATCTTCGCGTCGGCGAGAGCCCGCTCCGCCGCGAGGAGGGCCAGCCTGGTCATCCTGTCCGTCTGCGGGAGCAGGCGGCTGGAGACGATCTTCGCGTCGAAGATGTCACGGACCTGACCGGCCAGTGTCGACGGGTACCGGTGCGGGTCGACGGCGGTGAGCGGGGCGATACCGCTGCGTCCGGAGAGGGTCGCCTGCCAGTGCCGTTCGACGTCGGAACCGGTCGGCGCGGCGATACCGAGACCGGTGACGACGATCGTGCTCATGCCGCCACCGGGGACTCGGCCCCGGGTCGGCGCAGGACCATCGCGCTCTGGAAACCCCCAAACCCGCTACCGACCGTGAGAACGTTGTTCAGCCGCCGGTCGCGTGCCGTCAGGGGCACGTAGTCGAGGTCGCACTCCGGGTCGGGCTCGTGCAGGTTCGCGGTCGGCGGGACGACGCCGTGACGTAGCGCGAGCGCGCAGGCCGCGATCTCGATCGACCCGATGGCGCCGAGGGAGTGGCCCACCATGGACTTGATCGAGCTGATCGGGACGTGGTAGGCGTGGTCGCCGAGGCTGCGCTTGTACGCCGAGGTCTCGTGCCGGTCGTTCTGCTTGGTTCCCGAACCGTGCGCGTTGATGTAGTCGATGTCGGTCGGGTTCACCCGGGACTGGTCGAGGGCCTCCCGGATGGCTTGCGCCAGCTCCCGGCCGTCCACCTTCAGACCGGTCATGTGGTAGGCGTTGCAGCGGGTGGCGAACCCGGTGATCTCGACGTAGCTGTCCGCTCCGCGGGCCCGCGCACGGTCGTACGCCTCCAGCACGAACATCGCCGCGCCCTCGGCGAGGACGAAGCCGTTGCGGCTTCGATCGAAGGGGCGGGAGGCGTGGGCCGGGTCGTCGTTACGCGGCGTCGTCGCCTTGATGGCGTCGAAGGACGCGACCACGATCGGCGAGACCGGGGTGTCCGCTGCGCCGGTGACCATGGCGTCGACGCTGCCCTCGGCGATCAGCTGGCAGGCGTGGCCCAGGGCGTCGATGCCCGAGGTGCACCCGTCCGAGACCATCGTCACCGGGCCCTCGGCGCCGACCGCCCACGCGACCTCGGCCGCCATCGCGCTCGGCACCAGGTAGTCGAACATGTACGGCGAGACGTGATCATGGTCGACGTCCCAGACCCGCCCGGAGTCGGACAGGACGAGGTACTCCTGTTCGAGGCTGGTCGCCGCGCCGACGGCGCTGCCCAGACTCACCCCCGTGCGTTCGGGATCCAGGTCCAGCCCGCTGTCCTCCAGCGCCTCGCGCGCGGCCACCACACCGAACTGGGCGGCCCGGTCCATCCGGCGGATCTCCCGCGGGGAGAGCCCCTCCGCGGCCGGATCGAAGTCCAGCTCGGCCGCCACCTGCGAGCGGTAGGGGCTCGGGCCGAAGAACGAGATGCGGCGCGTCGCGGTCCGCCCCGACGTCACGAGCTGCCAGAACTCCTTGCGGCCGGCGCCGCCGGGAACGCGGACACCGATGCCGGTGATGACGACACGTCTGTTCACTGTTCTCCTCCGAAATGACCGGCCAACCGGTGTGTCACGGCCTGCTCCGTTTCCTCGCCGTCCGATCAGAAGAGCTGGTCGTGGTCGACCCGACGCGACCGGTTCAGGATCCGTCCGTCCAGCCGGACGAGGACGTCGTGGACGACGCGGCTCGGTGCGATGGTGGGCTGTGTGTCGGGCCGGATCGTGCCGACCAGCGCATAGGCCGTCGACCGGATGGAAGCGTCGTCCCGCGGTTCGAGGTTCACCATGGTGACCAGTGCCGCCGCTGCACCCGCTCGCCCTCGAAACGCCTGTGGAACTCGATCAGGCCATGGACGATTCCGGCGCGGGTCCGGGCGGGTTCCCGGCCGGGTGTGTGGGCGAACTCGCCGTCCGGGTGAACGTGGCGGCGTAGGACTCGAAATCACCGCCGTCGAGCAGTTGCATCTGCCGGGCGTAGTGTTGCTGAACGTCGACGTAGAGGTCGGTGAATGTGAATGTGCCGAGCATCGACAACCTCCGGGTACGGATATCCGGCCGCCGCCGACCGGCAGTGGCGGTCGCGCGGTCACCTGGCCCGCGCTATCGCAGCGTCACACAGCGTCCTCGAGCTCTGCTGGAGCGACAGTCGACCATGGGTCGACAGGGATTCCACGCGCCGCGGCGGCCTCAGCCGGTGGGGCGCACGGACAGGGCATGGCGGAAAAGGTCCTGCGGATCCCAGCGCTTCTTGACCTGCTGCAGCCGAGGGTAGTTCTCCTTTGTAATAAAGCGTCGACCAGGCGACCGGGGACTTGTTCCAGGCAGGATCGGCCAGATCGATGTCCGGGTAGTTGATATAGGGCTCTTCGCAGGTAAACATTCAGCTTCATTGTTGATGTTGCTGTGAGTGGTTGGCGTTCGTTCCGGGTCCGACTGTTGGCTGATGCGTGGCGCATCGGATCTGGTGCGTGTGGTGACGTGGTGGGGTGCCGCCGCCGGAGGAGATGCCGATCGAGGGGCTGATCGCCCTCGTCCGCGCGCAGGCGGAGTTGATCGCCGAGTTGCGGGCGACGGTGGCGACACAGGCCAGGGAGATCGCGAAGCTGACGGCGAAGGTCGCTGACCTGGAGCGGAAGGTGTCGCGGAACTCGCGGAACTCGTCGTTGTCGCCGTCCACGGACGACGCGATCCCGGGGCGGAAGCCGCCCGGGCCGGC
>NZ_CDWWEW010000192.1:0-9588 GCF_977966315.1 Frankia sp. CeRuru1 | reverse complement strand
GGCCAGTGCCTACGACCGGGTGCGGGCCGGGCTCGACCTGCTGGCCCGCCACGGGCGCCCGCGCCACCTCGCCGCCCGGATCACCGTCACCCCGGCGAGCGGCCGGCTGCGCGACGTCCTCGACCACGTGATCGGCCTCGGGTTCGACGAGGTCGGGTTCGCTGCGGTCGTCGCGTCGCCGGACCCGGCGCTCGAGTTCACCCGCCCGGCCTTCGACGAGTTCCTGCGGCAGATGGTCGAGTGCGGCGAGGTGGCGCTGCGTGAGCTGGCCGCCGGTCGCCGGTACCCGTTCGGCAACTTTGAGACCGCCATGCAGCAGATTCACCGCGGCAGCCATCGCCCCTACCCGTGCGGGGCGGGCGCGGGGTACCTCAGCGCCGCCGCGAACGGCGACCTGTTCGCCTGCCACCGGCTCGTCGACGACCCCGACTTCGCCATGGGGTCGGTGGCGGCCGGCCCGGACGACGCGGCCCGGGCGGGTCACCTCGCCCGTAGCCACGTCGACCGGATGAGCCCGTGCCGCTCGTGCTGGGCCCGGTATCTGTGCGGGGGCGGCTGCTACCACGAGGTCACCCGGCGTGGGCGGCCCGGCTGCGACTACATCCGTGGCTGGCTCGCCTTCTGCCTGCGGGCGTACGTCGAGCTGTCCGCGGCGCGTCCCGATTTTTTCGACGGGCGACCGCCGGCGTCGGCGATGTACGGCGGCAGCGGCAGTGACCCGACCACCGTCGCCCGGTGATGGTGCGCCGCCCGGTGATGGTGCGCCGCCCGGTGGTGCGCCGCCCGGTGGTGCGCCGCCCGGTGATGAGGCGTTGCTCGATGAACTCGATGAGGATGCGTCGCCCGGCGAGGTGCGTCGCTCGAGGAAGGGGCTGAAACATGGCGGATCCCGTGCCCGTGCCCGGGCCACCGGCCGGGAAGATCTTCCCCCGTAACCTGACAGCGCGGGCGGACCACGTTGTGCGCGGCAACCCGGCCGGCACCCGTCCCGAGAGCGGCGTCGACAACTGCTATCCGGGGCTGGAGTTCGACCAGCGCAATCTCGACAAGGCGTTCTTCCCCGGGCTGACCTTCGAGTTCCACCGTCCGGACGGCGCCGTGCTGCGTCACGTCGCCGCCACCGGTGTCGCCGCCGAGCGCGGCCTGACCGACGCGGATCTGCCCCTGCACCTGTGGGCGGTGTGCGGGCGCACGACCGTCGACCAGGCCGAATCGGAGATACCGACGTTCACCTGCGCGGACCTTGGCGGTCTGGACGTCTGGCGGCTGGTGCACGACCTGATGCCGGGTCGGATCGCGATCCTGCTCGGCCCGCCGCCGGGGATCTCCTCGCCCGGCGCCGACGTCGTGAACGGCACGCTCAACGGATTCCGTCGCGGTGACCGCAGCGTCGTGCAGCGGGATCCGGACGGCACGGTGCTGGCGGTCCTGGTCGCCGACCGGGCCCGTTACCTCGACCCCGACGGTGTCATCGACCCCGACGTCTACCTGCCCGGGGAGCTGACCCGCAGCCTGTGCGCGCCGTGGCAGTACGACTTCCGGGACTGCGGCTGCTTCTACTGGGCGGCGTCCAAGCCCGACGTCGTCACCAGCGCGGACGGGCAGGTCCCCTACGTCAACTTCCAGCGGCGCGATCGCACCAGCGTTCCGCCGCCCGCCGACCTGGCGACCGAGGTCGGCCGCCGGGAGCTGGAACTGGACTACCCCGAGATGCTCCATGCCTGGAACGACCTGGCCGTCGTGCTGGACGGCCGGGAGACCGGCGGGGGCGCGCCGCTACCGCCCCCGGCGCCGGCTACCGACGAGCTGACCCGGGACGAGGTGCTCGCCGAGCTGAACTACCTGGCCACTGTCGAACATGCCCTGTCGGTGGAGTACCTGTTCGCCCACTACTCGCTCGACGCGCCCCGGCTACTGCCCGACGACGCCGACGAGCACACCCGCCGCGTGCATGCCGCGGCCACCGAGGTGTTCTCCATCGCGGTCGACGAGATGCGGCACCTGCGCTGGGTCAACGAGGCGCTCACCCTGCTCGGCCTGCCCCCGAACGTCGGCCGGGCCGAGCGCATCCACCGCCAGCTCGACCGGCCGTTCCAGCTCCAGCCGTTGACCCCGGCACAGCTGGACTGGTTCATCGAGGTCGAACGGCCGAGCCAGGGAACGGCGTCGGGCATCGACGGGATGTACGTGCGGCTGCTGCGCACGATCGATGGACGGCCCGACCTCTTCCCCGAGCGGGACCGGCTCGTCCACCTTGTCAAGCTCATCATCGACGAGGGGGGTGAGCACTTCCGCCGGTTCGGCACGGTCAAGAATCACCTCGCCGGGCTCGCGCCGGAGAGCTATCTGCGCACGATGCGGCCGGATCCGGTCGACGCGCTCACCGGCGGTCTGGCGGATCTCAGCGACCAGAACTACGCTCTGCTGCTCAGCGCCCTGCAGGCGACCTTCGCCCTGGGGGACCGGGCCGGCGGGCAGCTGCTCGAGCAGGCCCGTCGGGCGATGTTCAGCCTGCACGAGACGAACCACCTGCTCGCCGCGCGCGGCGTGCAGCCGCGCTTCGCCCTGCCCGGTCCGGTCACCCTGCCCATTCCGGTCGCCGACCACGCCGCCGGGCTCCGGCGGGCGCAGGAGACCGTTGCCGAGCTGGGCGGCTCGGCGGAGCGTCGACTCGTGCTCCAGCACGGGGCGGCGCACGAGGCCCTGCTCGCCGAGCTCCTGGCCGCCGGCACCGCGCCGGCCTCCGCGCCGGCCTCCGCGCCGGCCTCCGCAACGGACGGGGAGCCGGGCGGCTCCCGGACGGAGGAATGACCGAGGCCGTCGTCGCCGGGGCTGGGTTGGCCGGCCTGACCTGCGCGTACCTGCTCGCCGCCCAGGGACGGCCCGTCCGGGTGACCGGATGGCAACCGGATGCCCGTGAGCGGGCGCCGGATACCGGCGGTGCGCGTCCGCGCTGGCTGGTGCTCAACGAGCTGACCGTTGCCGTGCTCCGAGACGTCTGGGACGGCGGCGCCGGCCTGTTCGAGGACGCCTGGCCGATTCGGCACCGGCACGTCCGGTGGGGCGGGTCGGCCACGACGCGGCGGCTGGAACAGCCCAGCCTGGCTGTCGACGGCAGCGTGCTGGTCCGCCGGCTGGGCGCACGGCTCGCCGAGGCGCACCCGGACCTGGTCCGGTTCACCCCGGATGGCCTCGCGTCGCCGCCTGCCGTGTCGCCGCCTGCCGTGTGGCTGGTCACCGCCGCTGCGCCTCCACCGGGCCGACCGGCCCGACCCGTCGAGCTCGGACGCCGAAACATGATCAGCGCCGAGGTGCGGCTCGCGCCGGCCGAGCCCACCGCCACGAGCCGGCTGGTGGCCGCCGGGTCGGCATGGGTCTTCCTGGCGCCGATCGGCGAGCGGCAGGCGTTGGTGCAGGCGATGGTCCCCGGGCCCGTCGCCCGTCCCGTGCCGCTGCTTCATCGGCTTCTCGCCGAGACGGCGCTGGGAGCACGATTGACGGCGCTGCCCGAGACCGTCGTGGTCGTGCCCGCGGCGCCCCGGTTCCTACAACCGCCCTGCGGGCCGGGGTGGTTCGCGGTGGGAGGCACCGCCGCCCGGTTCGACCCGCTCAGCGGCTCGGGGGTCGCGCACGCCGTCCGCACGGCGATCCTCGCCGCGGCGGCGATCGAGGCCATTGACCGGGGTGCCGACGAGCGGGACGTCCGCGCGCACGTCACGGCCCGGGTCCTAACCGCCTTCTTCGAGCACGTCCGCACCTGTCTGGGCCTCTACACCTCCGCCCTGGACACCTCCGCCCTGGACACCTCGGATCCGGGTACCTCCGCCCTGGCCGCGACGGCCTGGCGGGACGAGATCGACACGATGGCGGGTGCCCTGCGCCGGTTCGGCGCGGCCCCACCGCCCTCCTTCGGCTTCACCCTGGTGGACCGCCACCTCGTCGCTCATCCCCGTTGACGGCTCCACCGAGGTGGCGCGGCGTACCGCCGGACGGACATGCGCGACGCCGGGCGGGGCGCGCGGCACGTGCGGGTGGGCCTACGGGCGATGCGCACGGGCTTGCGGCCCGATGCCTATGAGCCGCGATAACAGGATGAACCGCTGCCTGTCTAGACTAGTACGGCAATAGCACCATCGGCGACTACCTCCCCGTTCGTGCTGGTCCGTGCCCGTACGGCACGCGCCCGGGCCGCCGGTTGCGGCTCCGCGTGCCCCTCGGCCGCCGGGCCGCATGACCTGGTGAGGCCATCGTCGCGTCCGCCCTATCTGGAGCATCCATGAAACGCCCACGTCCCCGATTCCACCCCGCCGCCCGCGTCGCGGCCGTCGCGGCCGCCGCCGCCATGCTCGGCGCCTGCGCGTCCGATCCGGCACCCGCCGGCTCCACCAGCGCGAACGGGGCGGGCGGAACACCGCACCGGGGCGGCACGCTCACCTTCGCGGTGGCCACCGAGGGCGACTGCCTCGACCCGCACGTCAGCCCGGCCGACGTCACCGCTGTCATCCAGCGGGGTGTGTTCGACTCGCTCGTGGCGCAGCAGCCGGGCGGCGAGGTCGGCCCGTGGCTGGCCACGTCGTGGACGGTCTCCGCCGACGCGAAGACGTTCACCTTCAAGCTCAAGGACGGCGTGACGTTCCACGACGGCACACCGTTCGACGCGGCGGCGGTGAAGGCGAACTTCGACCACATCGCGGCGAAGTCAACGAAGTCGCAGTACGCGGTGGCGCTGCTCGGCCCCTACGTCGGCACCGAGGTCGTCGACCCCCGCACGGCCAAGGTCACCTTCTCCAAGCCGTACGCGGCATTCCTCGCCGCGGCCGCCACGGCCTACCTCGGCATCGAGTCGCCGAAGAAGATCGCCGAAGCGCCGGACACCCTCTGCTCGGGCGGGCCGAACTCGGTGGGTACCGGGCCGTTTCGCTTCACCCGCTATGTGAAGGGATCGGTCGCCGAGTTTACCCGCAATGACGGCTACACCTCGGCCCCCGGCGGCGCGAAGCACACCGGCGCCGCCTACCTCGACAAGCTGGCCATCCGCTTCCTGCCCGAGGACGCGACGAGGGTGAGCGCGCTGCGCAGTGGGGAGATCGACGCCGCCGACGGCGTGCCGGCGCAGAACGTCGCCGCGCTCGAGGGCGATAACTCCCTGCGGCTGCTCAAGGTGATTCCGCAGAACGCCAACTACTCGATCTACTTCAACACCAGGCGTGCGCCGTTCTCCGACGAGCGGGTCCGCAAGGCCGTCCAGCGCGCCGTCGACGTCGACACGATCGTGAAGACGGTCTACGCCGGCCAGTACGCCCGCGCGTGGAGCACCCTGACGCCAAAGAACATCGCCTACGATCCCAGCCTCGAGAAGGCCTTCCCCCATGACGTCGCCGCGGCGAACAAGCTGCTCGACGAGGCCGGCTACACCGGCCGCGACGCCGACGGCTACCGCACGAAGAACGGCGCGCGTCTCGTCCTCGACTGGCCCTACGTCGGCGCCTTCAACCGCGAGCAGCGCGACATCGTCAGCCAGGCGGTACAGGCCGACCTGAAGAAGGTCGGCATCGCCACCAAGCTCTACTCGATGGACTCGGGCGCCTACACCACCCAGCGCAACGCCGGCGGCTACGACCTGATCGCCTACAGCTGGGGCAAGTCCGACCCCGACCTGCTCCGTACGCTGTTCGCCTCGAATCTGACGTTCACCCAGGGCGGGGCGAACAGTTCCGGGATCGCGGTGCCGGAGGTCGACGAATGGCTCGCGACCGGCGCCGGCACGACGGATCTCGCCGCCCGCAAGAAGGCCTACGGGCAGGTGCAGAAATATGTGATCGACCACGCGTACACCCTGCCGGTCTACGTGTTCACCCGGACCGTCGGCACGGTGTCGAAGGTCTACGACATCACCTTCGACGCGGACGCCTTCCCGCTGTTCTACGACAGCTGGGTGGGCTGATCTAGTGCGGGCTGTGGCGAGGTTCCTGCTGCGTCGGCTGGTCGTGGGCGCCGGGGTCCTGTGGGGCGCGGCGACGTTGGCCTTCGTGACGCTGCACGTCGTACCGGGTGATCCCGTCGACACTTTGATCGGGCCGACGTTCGGGATCTCGCCGCAGCTTCGGGAGCAGATCAACGAGACGTACGGGTTCCAGTCGCCGCTCGTCGTCCAGTACGGCACCTGGCTGCGCCGCCTGGTGACCGGCCATCTCGGCACCTCCTACCAGCTGCAGCGGCCGGTCGTGGAGGTGTTGTCCGGTCAGGTGTGGCCGACGGTGCAGCTGGCGCTCACGGCGTCCGCGCTCGCCACGCTGCTGGCGATCGGGCTCGTGGTGTCGACCGCCGGCCGGGGCGGCACCACCCACCGGCTCGGCCGGATGCTGGCGACCAGCGTCGAGCTGCTCGTCGTGTCGAGCCCGACGTTCTGGATCGGCATCCTGCTCATCACCCTCTTCTCCGCGCATCTCGGCTGGTTTCCCAGTGCCGGCGCCGCTGGCCCGTCCGGACTGGTCCTCCCGGCGTCCGCGCTGGCCCTGCCGATCGCCGGGGTCCTCGCCCAGGTGCTGCGGGAGGGACTTGACGCCGCGCTGGAGGCTCCGTTCGTCGTCTCGGTCCGCGCCCGCGGCATCGGCGCGGTGGGCGTGCTGACCCGCCACGCCCTGCGCCATGCCGCGCTCCCGCTCGTCACCCTGCTCGGCTGGGCGGTGGGCAGCCTGCTCGGCGGCGCCGTCGTCACCGAGGCGGTGTTCGCCCGGCCGGGGATCGGTCGGGTGACCCTCGCGGCGATCTCGGCCAAGGACATCCCGGTGGTCACCGCGGTGGTGCTGCTGTCCGCGGCGGTCTTCGTCGTCGTGAACAGCGTGGTCGACCTGCTCTACCTGCTCATTGACCCGCGACTGCGCGACGACGGATCCGGTGCCGGGAGGGCCACGGCGGTTGATCTGGCGGTGTCCCGGTGACCGCGGTCGGGGAGGCCCGCCCCGGGACCGAGTCGCCCGCCGCCGGTGCCCTGGCCCGCACCGGCGGTGGCCGGCCGCGTCCCGGTTTGATCGCGGCCGGCCTGCTGATCGTCCTGCTTCTTGTCGCGACCGCCTGGCCGGGGCTGCTCAGCCGTCATCCCGTGGACGGGGCGAACCTCGGCGAGGCGCTGCGCGGACCGAGCTGGGCACACTGGTTCGGCACCGACCAGCTGGGCCGGGACGTCTTCGCGCGGGTGGTCACCGGCGCCCGGCATTCGCTACTGCTCGGTGCCGGAGCGACCGCGCTCGGCGCGGGGATCGGGGCGACGGTCGGCCTCGCGGCGGCCCTCGGCGGCCGGTTCGCGGACGGGCTGCTCATGCGGCTCGTGGACCTGCTGCTCGCCTTCCCCGAGCTGCTCCTCGCGCTGCTGGTCATCGCCATCGTCGGTCCAGGCTCGGTGAACGCGGCGGTGGCCATCGGCATCGCGGCGGTCCCCAGCTACGCGCGGGTTGTGCGGTCGCGTGCCCTCGTCGTCCGCCATGCCGGGTTTGTCGACGCCGGGGTGGCGCTCGGCCTGCCCCGATCGGTGATCGTGCTGCGCCACATCGTGCCGAACACGCTAGGACCGTTGCTCGTGCTGGCCACCGTCGGCGTCGGGACGGCGATCATCTCAGGTTCGGCGCTGAGTTTCCTGGGCCTCGGTACGAAGCCGCCGGCCCCCGAGTGGGGGGCGATGCTCGCCGACGGCCGGGGCGTCATCGACACCGCCTGGTGGGTCGTGGTGTTCCCCGGGGCGGCGATCGCCGCCACTGTCGTCGCCGTGACCGTGCTCGGCCGCCATGCCCGCCTGCGGGTGGAGGGACGGACTCCGTGAACGACCAGCCGCAGGTCTCACCGCCGGCACCGCCGAACTCGGCACCGCTGGGGTCGGCACCCCCTGGTTCGACACCTCTGAGCGCGCGGGGGGCGAAGGAGCCGTCCGCGACCCTGCTGACCGTCGACGGGCTGCGGGTCTCCTTCGGCCGGGGCGGTCGGGCCGTCGAGGTGGTGCGGGGAATCTCCTTCGATGTCGCTGTGGGGGAGTGTGTGGCCCTCGTGGGCGAGTCCGGATCGGGTAAGAGCGTGACCGCCCGCGCCCTCGTCGGACTCGCCGGAGCGGACGCGACGGTCCAGGCCCGGCGGCTGCGCCTGGGCGGGACCGACCTCATCGGGCTGCGGGACCGGGAATGGCGCGCCCTGCGTGGCCGCCGGATCGGCCTGGTGCTCCAGGACGCCCTCGGTTCCCTCGATCCGCTGCGGCGGGTCGAGCAGGAGGTCGACGAGGCGCTGCGGGCACAGGGCCCAGTCGCGCGGGCCGAACGTGGCCCCCGGATCGCGACGCTGCTGGCGCGGGCCGGTATTCCTGATCCACAGGTCCGTGCCCGGCAGTACCCGCACCAGCTCTCCGGCGGGTTGCGCCAGCGGGTGCTGATCGCCGCGGCGCTGGCCGGCACCCCGGACCTGCTCATCGCCGACGAGCCGACCACCGCTCTCGACGTCTCGGTCCAGGCCCGGATCCTCGATCTGCTCGCCGGTCTGCGCGAGAGCGGGATGGGACTGCTGCTCATCAGCCATGACCTGGCAGTCGTCGCCCGGCTCGCCGATCGGGTCGCCGTGCTGCGCGACGGAGTGATCCTGGAGAGTGGCCCGACCGAGCGGGTACTGGGCGATCCCACGCACGCCTATACCCGCGAGCTGCTTGCCGCCGTGCCCTCCGCGCGGACCAGGGGCAGCCGGCTGGCCGGACCCGTCGACGAAGCCGGGATCGCGTCGGCCGGGCTCGCGTCTGCCGGGCTCGCGTCTGCCGGGCTCGACGCGGGCGGCTCGACCGGCGCCGAGATCCTTCTGCGGGCGACGGGACTGCGCAAGGCGTTCCGGACGGCGGACGGAGAGCGACGCGAGGTGGTCCGGGACGTCTCCTTCGCGCTGCGCCGCGGGGAGACCCTCGGGCTCGTCGGCGAGTCCGGTTCGGGGAAGACGACGCTCGCCCGGATCATGCTGGGTCTGACCGAACCCGACGCGGGTGAGGTGCTGCTCGGCGGCGTTCCCTGGGTCGGCCCGTCGGGTCCTGGGGGCGGCTGGGGCAGCTGGGTGCCGGAGCGTGACCGCCGACCACGCCGCCGGCAGATCCAGGCGATCTTCCAGGACCCGCTGGGTTCCTTCGACCCACGACTGACGGTGGGCCGGATCCTGACGCAGGCGCTGCGGGTGGGTGGGGTCGCGCGAACCGAGCGCCGCGACGCCGCCGTCCAACGGCTGGAACAGGTGGGGCTCTCCGCGCGGGAACTACGGCGCAGACCGGTCGAGCTGTCCGGCGGGCAGCGGCAGCGGGTGGCCATCGCCCGGGCGCTGTCCGTGGAACCGCAGGTGCTGATCTGCGACGAACCGGTGTCCGCGCTCGACGTGTCCATCCAGGCCCAGGTCCTGGACCTGCTCGTCGACCTGCGCCGGACCCACCGCATGGCCATGGTCTTCGTCTCGCACGACCTCGGCGTCGTGCAGCACCTCAGCGACCGGGTCCTGGTGATGTACGACGGGCGGGTCGTCGAGTCCGGGGACGTGGGGACGGTCTTCACCGCTCCCCGGCACCCCTACACCGTACGGCTG
>NZ_CDWWEW010000191.1:0-9635 GCF_977966315.1 Frankia sp. CeRuru1 | reverse complement strand
GTCGACACCCTGCTCACCTACGGAACCGGTCTGGCCACCGACCGCTTGGCCGTGCTGCCCCTCGGCGGCCCCACCCCGGGCCTGACCGCCCTGGACCTGCGCGACGGCACCATCGCCTGGACCGATCCGCCCGGCACACCACCGCCCTCCAGCTCGCTGGTCGCCATTGACGGGACCGATGCGCTGCTGCTCCGTACCGCCGGACCCACCCTCGAGCGGCTGAACCTCTCCACCGGCCAGACTCGGTGGCGCACCACCCTGACCGGCCGCTTCTCCACAGCCGCTCCCCTGGTCACCGACGAGGCAATCGTGCTCGTCACCGGCGACGGCATCGCTCACCGGCTCGACCCGGATCACGGCGGCATCCTCGACCGCCAGCACCTGCACGGGCTGCGCCCCGCCTACGGTCCCTACCGGTCCACTGGTACCGGCGCGCCCACCACTGCCGTCCATACCCCACTCGGACCGATAATCGTGCTGCTCGATGGCAGTATCTGGCAACTGGACAGCCCCGCTGGTCCGCTGCTGGTCGGCGACGTCGCGGCGCCCGTCACCACCCAGCCTGTCCTGCTCGGATCGAACACCCTCGTCGTGCTCAGCACCGACGCGGTCGTTCACCTGCTCGACATCAACGCCACCGCAACCCGCCCCATGCTTGCCGGTCCGGCATCGCGGTCTGCCTCATGACCAGCGCCATCCGCAACCGAATTCTGGCACCTACCCGCGGGACCGCCACCCACCGTAGTCCCAGGCCTGATTTGATCCTAAGTTCCTGGGTATTAGACCAGGAGATGATCATTCCACACAGGGGGAGGTGATTTAATGACGTCTGAGCCGAGGAGAACCTTGTCGGACGTTTCGTCGGACTACGTACTGGATGCCGGGTTCGATTCGCTACTGGGCACGCAACTGATCGATTTCAGTCCGACGGCGATGGTAATTATCGATCCGGATCTGCGGGTGCGACGAAGCAACCGGTCCTTTCGGGAAATATACGGCCTGTCTCCCGAGCAACTGGCGGGAACATCCATCCCCGAGCTGCTGCCGGATATGGACCCGCGGGTGTGGAAGCTTGCCCGGTGGGTCCTGGCCAGCGGTGAATCAGTTGAAGACACGGAGATCATCGGTAGGAACGTGGCTTTCCCGCAGGAGGAACGCACCTGGCGCTTTTCGCACTTTCCGCTCCGGGACTGTGAGGGGGTGCCCGCGGCGGTTGGCGTGACGCTGGTCGATGTGACGGATCAGCGCCGTGCCGAGCGGAAGCATGCGGAAGCAGAGCGGCGACTGCGGCTGCCCACCCGGGCGAGCACACTCGTCGGGCGATCCCTGGAACTGGACGCCACACTGGCGAGTATAGCCGATTTGATGGTACCGGAATTCGCCGACACCTGCAGCGTGTACCTGCTCGACGAACCCCTTGACACAGACGCCAGACCGGAGCTGTTGGAATTGCGCCGCGCCATAAAAACACGCGTTTCCGGTCCGCCCTTGCAAAGTTGCGACATCCCGTTCTCAGCTGCCGGAGAGATCCTTTACTGCCACCGAAACTCTCCGATCTACCAAGCCTTTGCGTCGGGTCGCCCGTTTCACCACGCGGCCGACGATGAATCGTTGATCAGTCGAGATGGCCGCCAACCTTGGTGTACGTATCTCAGCCGCCATCGCCAATGCCCGCGCGTACGCTCGCGAGCGGGAGGTTTCTGTCACGCTGCAGCGCAGCCTGCTTGCACCCGACATCCCGGCCGTGGCCGGAATGGACATCGCCTGGCGGTACGAGCCGGGCTCCCTTCCCGGCCGGTCGCCCTGCGCCGAGCCGGGTCCGCCGATCGACGCCGAGGTGGGCGGGGACTGGTTCGACCTCATCCCGCTCTCGGCGGGTCGGGTAGCTCTCGTCATCGGAGACGTGGCCGGCCGCGGTGTGACCGCCGCCGCCGTCATGGGTCAACTCCGCACCGCCAGCCGGGCGTTCGCCTCACTCGATCTGCCCGCCGACGACGTACTCACCCACCTGGACAACCTTGCCCAGACCATCGGGGCAGGGCCTGACGGTGCCTTGGCGAGCTGCGTCTACGCGATCTTTGAGCCCACCACCGCGACGATAGTCCTCGCCAACGCCGGCCACCCCCCTCCCGCCCTGCGTGATCCCGATGGCCGGGTCCGCCTCCTGACCGGCGGGGGCGGCGCGTTTCTCGGTATCGGCGGGCAAGTTTTCGTCCAGACCTGCTACCCGTTCCCCGTCGGGGCGACGCTCGCGCTCTACACCGACGGCCTCCTCGAGTCACGCGATATCGATATCTTCCAGGGAATCGGCCGGCTACAGCACGCTCTCGCGGACGCCGGCACCGCGGACGCCACCGCCGACCGGCTGATGCGCCTGGTCGATCAGGCCAATCGAGACGACGACGTGGCGCTCCTGCTCGTCCGGGCCGCCGCGGCCATCAACACTCGCACCCTTACCATCCCTCTCACCCTCGACCTCAGGGCCGTCGGACAGGCTCGCCACGCCGTCAACGCCGCGCCGCGTCGCTGGCAGCAGCCCGAAACCATCGAGACCGCGGAACTACTGGTGAGCGAGATCGTCACCAATGCGATCCGCTATTCCCGAGTCCCCGGCGAACTCGTGCTCCGCAGCGTCCCGACGGCCCTCTACATCGAGGTCTCCGACAGCGACAGTCACCTCCCCCGTGTCCTCCACTCCAACGAGCAGGAAGAACACGGTCGTGGCCTGATCCTCGTCGATGCACTCGCTGCCCGGTGGGGCACCCGCCCTACCCACTCCGGCAAGACGGTCTGGTGCCAACTCGACACCGGCACTGACACCGGCCCGGAAATCTTCACCTAGATCTCGTCCACGAACCCGCTGTCCCCAGGCGCGTGACGGCGCGTCGATGCATCCTCGGAAGCCCCGGGGTGGGACGCCGCCTCAGCGGCGAAGCTCTCAGCCGGGCCGGTCGGACACCCTGACCTGCACTGTGTGGTCCCTGCCGTCTCGGTGGACGCCTAGCGTCACCATGTCACCCGGGGATACCTCGCGGAGCCTGGCGGAGAACTCCCCGGCGGAGGCGACCGACTTGCCGTTAAAGCTACGGATGACATCACCGGGTAGAACACCTGCCTTGCCCGCGGGCCCGCCGCGCACGACGGCCAGCACGAGCGCCCCGGCACGCACGTCCAGTCCGAGCCGCTCAGCGATCGCCGAGGTGAGGGTGGCGAGCTGGACGCCGACGAAGGCGTGCTTCACGGTCCCGGTGCGCAGCAACTGCTCAACGGCGTCAACCGCGGTCGCGGACGGTATCGCGAAGCCCAGCGACGAGGCTCCGGTCGACGGTGGGATGTAGGCCTCGTTGATGCCCACGACCCGGCCTTGGCTGTCCAGCAGCGCCCCACCGGAGTTACCGGGCGAGATCGCCGCATCGGTCTGGATAAGGTCCACCAGCGGCCGCCCCTGCCCGCCCTGCTGACCGGAGACGGGAAGGTTCCGGTTCACGCCGGAGATGATCCCGGCGGTGACGCTGTTCTCGAATCCCAGCGGGCTGCCGATCGCCACCGCCAACTCGCCCACCTGGGGCAGGTCCTTACGGAACGTCGCGGCGGGTAGGCCGGTCCGGTTCACCTTCACCACGGCGATGTCGCTGATCTCATCGGCGGCCTGTACCCGACCGGCCACCCGGCGGCCGTCGGCGAAGGCCACCTCGGCCTTTCCACCGGATGCCTGGGCAATCACATGCTGGTTGGTGACGATGACACCGTCGGCGCGGTAGACGATGCCGCTGCCCAGCTCGTTCCCGACCAGGATGGTGACAACGGACGGCTCGACGTCGGAGACGATGCCCGCAACGGCGCCGAGCCCGGCTCTGTCCGCGGCGGCGGCTCGGTCCGCCGTCGGCGAGCCGGGCCCGCCGCCAGTACCGCAGCCGGTGGCGCCCACCAGCATCGCGGCAGCGGCGACGATCCCACTGATCCAGCCGGTCAACCGGCTCACGCTCCTGCCATACCCGCCAGAAGCTCCTGCCATACCCATCAGAACAGCCCGAACGCACAGCGGGCGGGGCCGGCGCACACAGCCCAGCGCATCGACCCGTCCGGCCCGGTGCTGTGGTCCGCCTCGCCGTACGCCGCGGTCATCGGACCCGGAACCGTTCGGCGTCCCACTGCCGCACCGACAGGCCCAGGCCGCACCGCGACCGATCCGGGACCAGCGTCCCGTCCGGCCGCGTATCGAGGACCCCGTCGAACAGCAGATGTTCGACCCGGACGTGGTCGTGGAAGTACTCGAGGTGCCGCAGATGCCACACCGCGGTGCAGGCGTGCACGCTGACCTGCGGCGCACAGTGGGCGGACAGGTCGATCCCCCGCGCGTCGCACAGCGCCGCCGCCCGCAGGAACCCGCTGATGCCGCCGCAGCGGGTGACGTCCACCTGCAGGCAGTCGACAGCACCCGCGGCCAGCAGCCGTTCCAGACCGGACAACGTGTAGCCGTACTCGCCGGCCGCGATGTCCATCCCCGCCGGGCCGCGGTCCCGCAGCAGCCGCAACCCCTCCAGGTCGTCGGAGCTGACCGGCTCCTCGAACCAGCGCACATCCTGCTCCGCGAAGATCTCCGCCAGCATCAACGCCTGCTTGCGGCTGTACGCCCCGTTCGCGTCCACATAGAGCTCGACGTCGGATCCGACTGCCCGCCGGGCCACAGCCACCCGCTTCCGGTCCGCCGCCGGGTCCCGGCCGACCTTCATCTTCACCCGCGGGATACCCGCCGCCGGCCCGGACCGTCACCACCACCAGGGTGACGGAACCCCACTCCAGCGTCCCGTCCGACGCGGGCTGCTCGGTCGGCACCAGGTAGGCGGCGACCTCCACGCTCTCAACCGCTGGCATGCCTGCTGTCTCCCCGAAACCGCGGCCCGCCACGCCTACCCGGTCGCCCAGACCGCCGCCCCGGGACGGGGTGGGCGGCCCTCCGGCACAAAATCCTCCTCCGAACGTTCACCTTGGCTGGCGAAGCCAAGAGACAACCTCGGCCCCCGCAACCCGCCGGTCACCTCAAGGCACCAGTGGCAGTCGCACCAGCCTTCGGCGGGACCGAGTCACCAGGGCGGTGCCGGCTCTGCCGGCGAGCGCCCAGGCGGTACAAAGCGAGCATGCTCGCGGCGTGCAGGCAGTCCACAGCGACGCCAAGCCGGCCCGGCGGTAGCAGGCTCTGGACGAGATGGCGGGCTCCCAGCACCCGCACGGCTGCCGGCCGGGCGCGGCTGGAGGAGTGGGCCGCCCGCGGCCCGCAGAACCAGCCCGGGCTGCGCCACCAGCAGGATCCCCCACCCGGTCCGCATGGCCCTGATCGCCGCCCACCCGGTCCGACCGATCCGCCACATTGTTGGTCCCGCACATTGTTGGTCCCGCGGCTGGTTCCAGGCCGCGGGACACCGCCTCGGCTGCCACGATCCGTACCGTGGTCAGGTCCCCTGTTCGGACCGTTCCCGCTGCTCGTGGCCTTCGGCTTCCCTCTCGTGGGCCTGAGCCTGAGCCCGGGCCTCTTCCGCCTCGCGCTGCTCCCGGCCCTTCTCCTCCTGCTGCTGCCCCTCCTGCCGCAGCCCTTCGCTGCCGGTCACATCGGCTGCCGCTTCCTTGATCTTGCCTTTCGCCTCTTCGAATGCGCCCATGAGTGAGTGTTCCCTCCTGACTGACTTTTTTGGCAATCTTGGTGTCACCTACGGCGGCCGATCGGCACGGGCCACCAAGATAAGCGTTCCCACCTGGGCGGACGTTCTCCCCTACCGCTGGGATTCGTCAGGCAACCGAAAGATCAACAGGCTGGCCCGGCGCGCCCGTCGCCGGCCCCCTACCGGTGCCGGGGCATCCGGTCGGCCCCGACTCCCATGCCGGCCCCAACTCCCATGCCGGCCGCGGTGACCACGGCGGCGGCCGCGGACACGCCGGCGAGCACCCCGCGGCGGTGCTGGCTGAGCCAGAGTTCCGGGCTGTGGGCGTGGGCGCGGTCGTCGAAGTCGCCGTGCGCGCCGTGGTCGCCGGGCACCGGATAGAAGATGTTCTCGCCGAGCATCGGGTTGTGGTCGTCGGGTGCCTGCTGGCTGGCGTAGCCGGTGCGGGCGAGGTAGCGGTCCAGCAGCGCGGGCGCGATCCGGTTGCCAAGGATGGTGGCGACGGTGGAGGCGCCGACCCACATGCTGCGCCGTGGGTGCTCGGCCGCGTGGACCACCGCACGCGCGCCCACCTCGGGCTGGTAGATCGGCGGGACGGGCCGCGGGTGGTGACGCAGCCGGGAGAGCACCCAGTTGAACTGGACGGTGTTGAGCGCGGGCATGTGTACCATCACAACCCGCACGTTGCTGCCGTCGTGCAGCAGTTCGGTCAGCACCGACTCGGTGAAGCCGACGATGGCGTGCTTGGCTCCGCAGTAGGCCGACTGCAACGGGATACCGCGGAAGGCGAGGGCGGAACTCACCTGGATGATCACCCCGTGGTCACGTGCCATCATGTGCCGCAGCGCCGCACGGGTTCCGTTGACATGGCCCAGGTAGGTGGTGACTGTGGCGCGTTCGAACTCCTCCGGGGTGATCTGGGGAAAGGGAGCGAAGACGCTGGCCATCGCGTTGTTGACCCAGACGTCGACCGGCCCCAGCTCCGCGCGCGCCCGCTCGGCGGCCTCCTGCACGGCCGCGGCGTCGGCGACGTCCGCGGGCAGCGCGAGGCCGCGCCGGCCCGCCGCCGCCACGTCCGCTACCGCACCGGCCAGACCATCCTCGCCACGGCCAGGACACCCACGTCGTAGCCGCGACGCGCGAACTGCCGGACGATCGCCCGACCGAGCCCCGCCGAACCCCCGGTGACCACCACCACTCCGCGCCGGCCGCCCGGCTGGTCAGCTGATCTCCGCATCATCCCTCCGTCCAGTCCCGGGATACGTCCAGTGCCGGGATATTCAGTGGTCACGGATCCGCTGTCCCGCGGCGCGGGCGGCCAGGCCGCCCGCGACCGCCACGGCAACGCCGAGACCGGGCAATACCGCCAGCGACGCGGCCCGTGGCGACGAGGGCCGCTCGACAGCCTGCTCCGGCCGGGCTGCCGGCACGTCGCCGAACCGGGCCATGGCCACCACTTCGGCGAGATGGACGGCCTGCCGCCCACCGGCCTCGCCCTGCTCGATCTGTGTGCGGCAGCTGAAGCCGTCCGCCAAGACCAAGGCGCCGTCGGGCGCGTCGCGCAGGGCGGGAAACAGCACCCGCTCCCCGCAGGCCTGTGACACGTCGTAGTGGCCCCGCTCGCAGCCGAAGTTGCCCGCGAGTCCGCAGCAGCCCGAGTCCAGCACCCGCGGGTCCATCCCCATCTCGCGCATCAGCGCGGTGTCCGCGTCGAAACCCAGCACCGCGTGCTGGTGGCAGTGGGTCTGGACCATCGCGGGCCGGCCCAGCGACGGAGGTTGCCAGCCGGGCGTTCGGTCGTACAGCAGCTCGGCGAAGGTCAGGGTCTGCTGGCGCAGCCGGGAGACGTCGGGGTCGCGCGGGAACAGTTCCTCGGCGTCTGAGCGGAAGACCGCCGTGCAGCTCGGTTCGAGCCCGACGATCGGCGTCCCGGCCCGCAGGTACGGATGCAGCAGCCGGGTCGTGCGCCGCAGCACCCGCTGCGCGGTGGCCAGCTGGCCCGTGGAGATCCAGGTCAGGCCGCAGCACACCGTCCCGCCGGGCATCACGACCCGCCAGCCGGCGTCCTCCAACACCTCGATCGCCGCCTGCCCGATGTGCGGGTGGAAGCGGTTGGTGAGCCCGGGCGCGGTCGCGAGCGCGTTCACCGTCCGGGGCGCCAGGGAAGCGAGCCTGGCGGCCAGCGGCAGCCATCCCATCGAGTAATGAGCCAGCGGCCGGATGCGCGCCGCATAGTGGTGGGCCAGAAACTCGGCCTTGTAGGTGGCCATGTCCACGTTCACCGGGCAGTCGCTCTTGCAGCCCTTGCAGGCCAGGCACAGGTCGAGCGCGTCACGCACCGCTGTCGAGCGCCAGCCGTCGCGGATCGGCGAGTCCGGGTGGCCCGCCAGCATCTCGAACAGCAGCCGGGCTCGGCCCCGAGTCGAATACTCCTCCTCCCGGGTGACCATGTAGGACGGGCACATCACACCGCCGCCCTCGCGGCGGCAGCGGCCGACCCCGACGCAGCGCAGCACCGCCCGGCTGAAACTGCCCCCGTCATGTGGGTAGCGGAAGAAGCTCTCCGTCTCGGCGGGTTCCCAGTCCGCGCCCAGCCGCAGTTTGTCGTCAATCGGATAGGGAGCCACGACCTTGCCGGGGTTCATCCGGTTCCCCGGATCGAAAATCGCCTTGAACTGACCGAACGCGCGGACGATGTCCGCGCCGAACATCTTCGGCAGCAGCTCGCCGCGCTGCTGGCCGTCGCCGTGCTCCCCGGACAGCGACCCACCATAGGAGGCGACCAGGTCCGCGGCCCGTTCCAAGAACTCCCGATAGCTACCCACCCCAGAGGCGGTGACCAGGTCGAACGGGATCCGGCTGTGCACGCAGCCCTGCCCGAAATGGCCGTAGAGCGACGCCTCGGAGAACCCGAACTCGCCGTACAGCTTGCGCAGGTCGCGCAGGTAGTCGCCGAGCCGGTCCGGGCTGACCGCGCTGTCCTCGAACCCGGGCCGGGTCGTCGAAGAACGACGCCACCGGCGGATGCGGCGAGGAGCACAGGTCGTCCAGCATCGCCCGGGCCTTGCGGTCGGCCTCCTCGGTTGTCTGGCCGCCGAACTGCACGAGCAGCCAGCCGGCCGATCCCTCGGGCAGCAGCGCCAACGCCTCCGGGTACAGGTGCTTCTCCCACTCGAAGTGGATCAGCCTGTCGTCCAGGCCCTCCAACGCGATCGGGTCGTGCGGCAGCACCCGCCGTACCGCGTCCCCGGCCGCGGCGATGTCCGGGTAGCCGAGCACGACCAGCGACTGTGCCGGCACCACCGGCACCAGTTCCAGCTCGGCCCGCAGCACCGTGACCAACGTCGACTCGCTGCCGACCAAGGCCCGCGCGACATGGAAGTGCTTTTCTGGCAGCAGGCTGTCCAGGTTGTAGCCGGACACCCGCCGCGGCACCTCCGGATAGCGCCGCCGGATCTCGGCCAGATAGTGGTCCCGCAGCTCCCGCACCTGCCGGTACACCTGCGCCCGACGGCCTCCCGCACGCACGGTCTCGACATACTCATCGTCGGATGTCTCCCCCACCCACATCCGGGTCCCGTCATACAGCAGCACCTCCAGGCGGGCGATGTTGTCCACCATCTTGCCGGCCCGCTGTGCCGTCGACCCGCACGAGTTGTTCCCGATCATCCCGCCGAGGGTGCAATGGCTGTGCGTGGCCGGCTCCGGCCCGAACCGCAGCCCATGCGGCGACAGCAGGTCGTTGAGATGGTCCAGTACAATGCCCGGCTCCACCACGCACCGCCGGCCATCCGGATCCACCGACAACAGCCCGGTGCAGTACTTCGACCAGTCAATCATCACCGCCGCGTTCGTCGGCTCCCCCGCCAGGCTCGTCCCCCCACCCCTCGACAGCACCGGCGCGTCATGCTCCCGGCACACCGCGACCGCCTCGGCACCCGCCTCCACCGGCCTCGGCACCACCACCCCGATCGGCAC
>NZ_CDWWEW010000190.1:0-9640 GCF_977966315.1 Frankia sp. CeRuru1 | reverse complement strand
TCAGTACCGTCACCGCTCGCGTCACCGCGAACCGGATGATCATCATTGGCTCACCGGTAGTCGTTGATTCTCAGCTGGATGCCGACGAAGGCCAGGGCCGCGGCGAGCCCGAGCGCCACGGTGGCGCCGAGCGGCAGGCGGCTCAGCGCCTCGCCGGCGGCGGACAGGCGCGCTTCGAAGCGGGTACGGCTGGTCGTGAACACCGCTTCCGAGGCGTCGTCGAACCGGGTGAAGGAGGTCGTGCCCTCGCCGAGCGCCACGGCCACCGCCTGCTGGAACCCGCCGACATCGGACACCAGGTTACCGACCCGCAGGCTTGTCGCCTGGTACCCGCGCCAGGCCGGTTCCAGGGCGGCGCGGGCCGGGCCGTCCGGGCCGCGCAGGGCCACCGTCGCCGGCAGAACCCCGGTCCCGGTCCGTCGCCCCCTGCCGTCGTAGCCCAGCCGGGCGGCCGCGGCGCGGGCGTCCTCGCCGAGTTCCACGCTGTTGCCGTGGGCGACCAGCGACAGGCTTTCGTCGCCCCACGCCCGTAATGCCAGCATCCGGGCCTGCGCGGTCAGCGTCATCGGGACGTACCCGTGGTCCCGGCTCTCGACGAGACGGCCGCGTTCCACGCCGAACGCGGTCAGCGTCAACCCGAGGATGATTGCGGTGAGCGCCGTGGCGGCGAGCAGCGGCGGATTGAGGATCCGGTGGGTGCGCCGGAACAGCCGCACCTGCAGCGCGACGAGCCCGGCGAGCGTCGCGGCACCGACGGCGCCGACCAGGAGCACCTGGTGCCAGGAGCTCGCCCGCCGGTAGCCGTGGTCGATGTCGGTGGCGTCGGCGGCGGCCAGCGCGTCGGCGGCGGGCAGGATGGTGTCCCGCATCAGCGCGGACGCCTGCCGCAGGTAGGCCCCGCCGACGGCGAGGCCGAGCCGGTTGTTCGCCCGGGCCCGTTCGACCAGGCCGGTGTAGACGGGCAGTTGCGCGGAGAGCACGGCCAGGGGCTGGCGTGGACTGCCAGCGCGGGCGAGATCGACGACGCGGTCGCTCGCCGCGGCGATGCTGCGCGCGTAGGCGGGACGCTGCCCCGGTGGTTCGACGCCGCCGGCGAGGAAGGCACGGGCCGCCGTGGCATCCGCCGCGGAGAGCTCGGCGCGCAGGCTCTGGGCGGCGATGAAGGACGCGCCGCTGTCCTTGGCCAGGGTGTCGACCGCGTGCCGGCGGGTCTGCGTGGCGCCGAGGACGGTGGCCCACAGTGCGACGAGCGCGAGGACCACGAGCACGGACAGCAGGCGCAGCCGGCCCGGCGGGGTCGCCGCCCGGCGCCGTACCCCCGTAGCCACCGCGGTCATGGCTGGTGAGCGTATGGCCTACGGAACCGCCGGGTGGCCCACTGTCACCTTGGCGTCACCCCGGCTGGTACCTCGTGCTGGCGCTGTGGCGGTGGGCCAGCCGGCCGTGGGGTCAGAGGCCCGGGTCGATCATGATCCGGTGCTCGACGTGGCTGACCCCGCCCCGGGTAGCCGCCACGGGCTCAGCCGAGCCGCCGGGAGGATGCGGCCGGCACCGGCACCGGCACCGGTTCCGGTTCGGCGGCCGTCGGCCGGTGCGCGGAGTGCTCCACCCAGGCGGCCCCGGCGGTCGTGGTGGGATGACCAAGCAGGTAACCTTGGCCGTAGGGGATTCCGGCCGCCATCGCCGTGTCGAGCTCCATCGGGGTCTCGATGCCCTCGGCGATGACGCAGCCGCCGATCTCGCCGGCGACCTGCACCAGTCCCGTCGCGATGGCGCGCCTGGCCGGATCGGTGTCGATCCCGTGGGTGAGGACCCGATCCAGTTTGATGATCTCCGGGCGCAGGTGGATGAGCTGTTCCAGGCCCGCGTAGCCGGTGCCGACGTCGTCGATCGCGATGCGGACTCCGCGGCGGCGCAGCATGCTGACGGCGGCCAGCAGCTCCGAGTCGTCGCCGATGTGCTCGTGCTCGGTGATCTCCACGATGAGGCGATCGGCCCCCTGGTCGGGAAGGATGTCGATCAGGCCGGAGGTGATAGTGGACGGCGAGGCGTTGACGGCGAGGGTGAGGTCGGACGGGAGCGTCGGCAGGACGGTCAGCGCGTGGCGGATTGCCATGAGTTCCAGCTCGATGCTCAGGCCGACGGTCGCGGCGTCATTGTACCATTGCTGCGCACCGCCGGTCGTGTGGGGGAAGCGGGACAGCGCCTCGACCCCGACGATCCGTTCGTCTGCGAGCCTGAAGATCGGCTGAAAGATCATCTTTGGGCCACCCGCGTCGATGAGGTCGCTAACCTCCTGCCAGATGCGGCGTCGCTGTTCCCACAGGCGGTGCAGGTCGAGGACCGCGTCACTCAGGAAGGCCGCCAACAGGTGCAGGAAGTGCACGTCGCGGTCGCGTGGCTGAGGGAGCGCGTCGTGGGCGAAGCAGCCGACTATGCCGTACACCTCGCCGTCGTTGTCGGCGACCGGCGCCGCGGCGTACGCGCCGACTCCCAGCTCGCGGACGAGGCCCGCGCCCGCGGTGCGCGGATCGGTGCGCGTATCCGCGACGATCACCGGTATCTCGCCGGACAGCACCCGCCCGAGCAGGGCGTGCTCGCGGCGGATCGTCGAACCCGGCGCCAGCCTGAACCCCCGTGCGTCCCCGCTGAGAACCTGCAGGACAAGCAGATCCCCGTCGATCCGGGCCAGCCCCGCGACGTCCATCCGCAGCTGTCGGCGCAGGATCTCGAGTAGATCCGTCACTACCGTGTCCGGCTGCGTGACGCCTGCCGGCGGGCCCAACGTCGACAGCGCATCCGCCATCCGGACCACCTCCATGTTCGGCATGCCCGAAACCACCTGCTGTCATGCCGGGCCGGAGCGCGAGCATGCCGGTGAGCACGGTGAATATGGTGAGCACGTGAATACGGTAAGCACGGTGAGCACGAAGGCAGACGCCGTGGCGGGCCGGAACATCGTGGAGCTCACCGGGCTGTCCATCGCCTACACGCGCCGGGGGCGGACGACTCCGGCTGCGGCGGCGGTTCCAGTTCGTCCACCAGAACCCGTTCTCCTCGCTGGACCCGCGGTCCACCGTCGGGGAGAGCATCGCCGAGCCGCTGGTCTCCTTCCACGTCGGCGACCGGGCCAGCCGCGCCGCCCGGGTGCGCGAGCTGCTCGACCAGCTCGCCCACGAGGTCGCGGTGCTGCGCGCCGGCCGCATCGTCGAGAGTGGTCCGGCGGCCGACGTCCTCACCGCGCCGACGCAAGACCACACCCGCGAGCTGCTTGGCGCGATCCCCGGGCAACGGTTCGCGGCCGCGCCCGCCGCCGCACCAAGGATAAGGACGCACGATGATTCGCAGGTACGCACGATGAGTCGCAGGTACATCGTCATCGGAGCCGGGGCCGTCGGCGCGACCGTCGCCGTGGAGCTGCGGCTCGCCGGGATCGACGTCGTCGTCGTGGCCCGGGGCGCGAACCTCGCGGCGCTGCGGGCGGGCGGGCTGCGCTACATCCGACCGCCGGCCACGCCCGGCGGTGAGCCCGACGAGCAGCGGATCCCCCTCGACGTCGTCGGCGGCCCGGACGAGGTCGACCTGCGTGGTGACGACGTGCTCGTCCTCGCCACCAAGTCGCAGGACTCCGAGGCGCTGCTCGCGCAGTGGGCGTGGCGGCCGGTCGACGTCGACGCCGACGGCACGCGGCGCACGGCGGCGGAGGCGCTGCCCGTCGTGCTGCTTCAGAACGGGATCGAGAACGCCCGCACGGCGTTGCGCCGGTTCGCCACGGTGATCGACGCGGTCGTCCTCAGCCCCTCCTCGCACGTGCGACCCGGCGAGGTCGTGTCCCCGGCGGCCCCGCTCGCGGCGGCCTTCTATCTGGGCCGCGCCCCTCGTGGCGCCGTCGACGACCCGACCGCCGAGGCTGTCGCGGCCGACCTGCGCCGAGCCTCGTTCGCCGTCGCGGTTGTTGCGGACATCGACCGGCGCAAGGCCGGCAAGCTGCTGGGCAACCTGGCCTACAACCTCGACGCGATCTATGCCCCGAGCGAGCTGCGCGACGCGGCGGCTGCCGCGCTGGTCGAGGAGGCGCGGCGGGTGTTCGCCGCGGCCGGCGTGGAGACCGCCGGCGTCCGTCCGGACGACGGGCTCGACCTGTCCGGCCTCGTTCTGCACGAGATCCCCGGCTTCTCCCGGGAGGGCAGCTCCACCTGGCAGAGCCTGGCGCGGGGCGGGTCGGTCGAGTCGGACTTCCTCAACGGCGAGATCGTGCTGCTGGCCCGCCTGCACGGGCTGGCGGCACCGGTCAACGCCGGGGTGCAGCGGCGGATCGCCACCGCGGCGCGCACCGGCATACCGCCGGGCGGATTCGACCAGGCCGACCTCGCCGCCCTGCTGGCCTCGGCACCTGCCGGCGTGGCCTCGGCACCTGCCGGTGTGGTCCCCTACGCCGACGTGGCCCCGGATGCCGGCGGGACGCGTGCCGGCGCGGCGCTCGGGGAGGTCCTCGTCGACGTGAGGCGTCTGCACGACGAGCTGCTCTCGCCCGGCCCGCCGCTGCTGCTCGACGTCCGCTGGGCGCTGGGTGACCCGCACGGGCACGACCACTACCGCGAGGGCCACCTGCCGGGCGCGGTCTACGTCGACCTGGACACCGAGCTCGCCGCCGCACCGGGCGGGACCGCCGGGCGGCATCCGCTGCCCGAGCTCGCCGACCTCCAGCAGGCCGCCCGGCGCTGGGGACTGACCGCCGAGCGTGCGGTCGTGGTCTACGACGCGGTCGGCGGGCTGTCCGCCGCCCGGGCCTGGTGGCTGCTGCGCTGGGCGGGCGTCGCCGACGTCCGCATCCTCGACGGGGCACTCGCGGCCTGGCGGGACGCCGGGTTCCCGCTCGAGACCGGGGAGATCATCTCGGCGCCCGGCGACATCGTCCTGCACGCCGGTCAGCTGCCGGTGCTCGACGCGGACGGCGCCGCCCGGGTGGCCCGCGAGGGTGTCCTCCTCGACGCCCGCGCGGCCGAGCGGTATCGCGGCGAGGTGGAACCGATCGACCCGCGCGCCGGCCACATCCCGGGAGCGGTGAGCGCCGCGACGGGGGAGAACCTCGACGCGAGTGGCCGGTTCCTGCCCCGGGACGAGCTGCGGGCCCGGTTCGCGGCCCTCGGCGTCGGCAGCGGGAACGGGGCCGGCGGGAACGGGGCCGACGGGCAGTCGCGGCCGGTCGGGGTGTACTGCGGGTCCGGAGTGACGGCCTCCCACGAGATCGCCGCGCTCGCCGTCGCCGGCATCGACGCCGCCCTGTACCCGGGTTCCTGGTCGGCCTGGTCGTCCGACCCCGACCGGCCCGTCGCCACGGGTCCGCAATGACTCCATCACCGCCGCCGTCACCGCCGTCACCGCCGTCACCGCGATCGGTGCCGTCAGGAACGCCGCTTCTCGCACGGTGGGCCGGGGCCGGGCGAATTTTGGGGACCTGGGCACGGTTTGCAACCCCTGGACCGTTCCCTGCTCCCCAGAACTCGCCGCGCTCCCCAGAACTCGCCGCGCTCCCCAGAACTCGCCGTCCATGATCGTGTACCGGCTGGCGGGAGTGGAGCGCCGGATGCAGCCGAGAACCCGGGCCCCTGCCGGACTACGGACGGGGACATCATCCCGCCGTCAGGTACATCATCCCGCCGTCAGGTGAGGCGGGACCCGGACGAGGCTGGACCCGGACGCCGCCGCTAACGCTCCGCTCTTCCCATCGCTCCCGATGGTGAGAATCGCTACCGATGGTGAGAACAGTCCCAACGGCGAGAACACGAGAACGGGGACAGCCTCGACCGCTCGCCCCATCATTGTCGATGTGGGCAGTGGGGCCGGGCGCGCTGCCCGCCTCATGACTTCGTCGTCCCGAGGAGAAGACCATCATCAAGGGCACCTTCCGTTCCTTGTCCGTCTACAATTTCCGACTCTTTGCGGGTGGCCAGGTGTTGTCCGTGACGGGAACCTGGATGATGGTCGTGGCCCAGGACTGGCTCGTCCTTTCGCTGAGCGGCGACTCGGGAACAGCCCTGGGCCTCGTGACCGCCCTGCAGTTCACCCCGATGCTGTTGCTGACCCTCTACGGCGGAAAGCTCGCGGATCGGTACGACAAACGCCGGCTACTGACCGTCGCGAACCTGGCCTCCGGCCTGCTCGCCTTGGCGCTGTCGCTGCTGGTGTTAGCCGGCACGGTCCGGCTGTGGCAGATCTGCCTGTTCGCACTGGGCCTCGGCCTCGTGAACGCCGTCGAGATGCCGACCCGGATGGCCTTCGTGAGCGAACTGGTCGGCGCCGAACTCCTCCCCAACGCGTCGGCGCTGAGCGCGGCGTACTTCAACGTCGCCCGGGTCGTCGGCCCGGCCGTCGCTGGCCCGTTGATCGGCGGCTTCGGCGTCGGCCCGGTCATGATGTTCAACGCCGTGAGCTACCTCGCGACGGTGGTGGGTCTGCGGATGATGCGCCCGGCCGAGATGCACCGCGACGCGCGCCGGGTGACCTCTACCCGGGTTGTCGACGGACTGCGGTACGTGCTCGGCCGGGAGGACCTGGTGCTCGTGCTGGGACTCGTCGCGACGATCGGGCTGTTCGGCCTGAACTTCCAGCTCACCGTGCCCCTGCTCGCCAGGACGGTATTTCACGCCGACGCGGCGGCCTTCGGGCTGCTCACCACCGGGCTCGCCGCCGGATCGCTGCTCGCGGCTCTCGTGACGACCGCTCGCCGCACCCGCCCGTCGGCCGGCACGGTGATCGGATCCGCGCTCGCGTTCGGCCTGCTGGAGACGGTGACCGGCTGGGCGCCCAGCTATGCCATGGCGGTCGTGCTCCTGATCCCTACCGGCTTCGCGACGATCTACTTCGCTCAGGCGGCGAATCACCGCATCCAGCTCGGCAGCGATCCGCAGTACCGAGGCCGGGTGATGGCGATCTATACCCTGATCCTGCAGGGATCGACGCCGCTAGGTGCCCTGTTCGTCGGCTGGCTCACCGAGCACCGCGGCGCCCGCGCCGGGTTTTACATCGGAGGTCTCGTTTCGGTCGCCGCCGCGATCGCCACGCTGGTGGTTGACCGCACGCGGGCCGCCGCCCCGGGCGCCGGCGTCCCAGCGGCCGGCGTCCCGGCGGCCGGCGTCCCGGCGGCCGGCGCCCGAACTGTGGAGGGTTAGTCACGGCCCACAGTCTCCGGACCGTCCCTGACCCGCCACACTTGCCCGTTTTCCCGCACCGGGCCGCCCGCCGCCGGGTGGTCTCGTTACCGGAGGTGATGTGCCGAATGTCGAGCGAAAAAGAGCCCAGGGAGCCATTGCACCGCATAATCTGGAGGCTGAGGGATTCTCCCAGATAATTCGATTCCATCACGAGGGCGGTGTACTATCCTCATGCGAGCATCCGACCGCGGCGGTGGCCGTGCCCAGTGACGTCGATCTGTGGCTGAGGCGTTTCCATCCGGCGCCGGCGAGCGCCCCTCGGCTCGTCTGTTTTCCCCATGCGGGCGGCGCGGCGAGCTTCTACGTCCCGCTGTCCAGGGCATTGTCGCCGGTCGCCGAGGTGCGTTCGGTGCAGTATCCGGGCCGCCAGGACCGGCGGACGGAGGCGCCCGAGACGGCCATCGAACCCCTCGCGGACCGCATTGCCGACGTGCTGCGTTCCCTCACCGACCGCCCGCTGGCGTTCTTCGGGCACAGTATGGGGTCGACCGTCGCCTTCGAGGTGACCCGCCGGTTGGAGGCGGCGGGCGGCCCGGTGCCGTTCGTGCTGTTCGCCTCCGGCCGTAGAGCCCCGTCGACCTCCCGCGCCGAATCCGTGCATCTCCTGGACGACGAGGGTTTCCTACGGGAAATCCACGCGCTTGGTGGAACCGACCCGCGCATCCTCGCCGATCCCGAAATGCTGGAGCTGATCCTGCCGCCCACCCGGGCGGACTACCGGGCGATCGAAACGTATTCCGCCCCCTCGGACGCGGTGATTGGCACGGCGATTACCGCGCTGGTCGGGGATTCCGACGCCAAGGCCACCGTGGCCGAGGCCGAACAATGGCGGGCGCACACGACCGGCGCGTTCACGCTGAAGGTCTTTCCCGGTGGTCATTTCTACCTGTCGGACCAGCAGGCCGCCGTCATCGACACCGTCTCGGCCGGACTGGTTCCCGCGGCCACTGCGGGTCCCTCGCTCTGACCCGTCGGCTTGCCCCGCCGGCCGGCTCGTCGGTCAACGTTGTCGACCTGGACGTGTCGACCTGGACGTGACCCCCGCCACGGGCACCGGCGGCACCTCGGGCGGGATCCGCGTCAGCGTATTTCGTTCGGGGCCGTGGCACCGCGGCTAGGCTTCGACCGTGCGGTACGGGTCGGGACGCAAGGGATACGAGGGGCACGAGGGATACGAGGGGCACGAAGGTGCGGTGGCCGGCCTGCTCGCCGCGGTCGCGGCCGGGACCGGCGCGTCCGCGGGGACCCCGCCGTCGCGGGCGATGTCCCGCGCCTACCGGGAGTTGTCCGACCGGTATCGCGCGAACGTCGCCACACCGGGCGACGGTGAGCTGACGGCGGATCACGTCCGGGCCTACCTCGCCGCCCGCCTGCCCGCGACGCTGGCGGTCACCCTCGCGGTTCTCGGTGAGGTGGCGCTGCGCCGCCCGGACTGGCGGCCCGGGTCCGTCCTCGACCTGGGCGCGGGTCCCGGGACGGCGACCTGGGCCGCGCTGGCGGTCTTCCCCGGCGTGACCCGGGCCGTCCTGGTCGAGCGGTCCGCGCTGATGATCGACGTCGGTCGCCGGCTGGCCCGCCGTGGTGGCGCGCCGGCCTTGGGCACGGCGACCTGGCAGCGCACGTCCGTGCTCACCCCGCCCGGCGACGGCGCGGACCGGGCCGACCTGACGGTGGCGGCCTATGTGCTGGGCGAGCTCGCCGACGGCGACCGGGCCGCAGCCGTGGCCGCCTGGTGGCGGGCCACCGCGGCGGAGCTGGTCGTCATCGACGCGGGAACCCCGGCCGGCTTCGCGCGGATCCGCGCCGCGCGCTCGGCGCTCGTCGAGACCGGCGCGACCATCACCGCGCCCTGCCCCGCCGACGACGACTGCCCGATGACGGCGGGGGACTGGTGCCACTTCGGCCGGCGGGTCGAGCGCAGCGCACTGCACCGGGCGATGAAGGACGGTGCGCTCGGGTACGAGGACGAGAAGTACTCCTACCTCGTCGCGTCGCGCCGCCCGCCCGCGCACGCCGCCGGCCGGGTGCTGCGCGTGCCACAGGCCCGCTCGGGCCACGTCCGGCTGACGGTCTGCGAGGCGCCGCGGCAGGGGGACGTGGTCGTGCCGCGGCAGGGGGACGTGGTCGTTTCCCGCAGTGAGAAGAAGGCCTACCGCTGGGCCCGGCGGGCCTCCTGGGGTGACGCCGTCCCGCCCGGCATCGGGCCGCGCTGACCCGCCGTTACCGGCGGGACCCGCCGGTGACCTGAATCCGGTGACCTGAACCCGGCGACGGGAACCCTTTGACCTGGTACCCGGCAGTCGTGGCCGGTTACCGGCTGTCTACTCTTATGTCTGTTATGTCGTGCCGGTGCGCGTCGAGGCCGGTCCGTCAGACGGACGGCGGGGCGGAGGGCGGGCGGATGGACATGACCGGCTCGGCATGGC
>NZ_CDWWEW010000189.1:0-9706 GCF_977966315.1 Frankia sp. CeRuru1 | reverse complement strand
CCCCTTCGCCGCGCCAAAGCCGCGCCGATGACCAGGCCAGGACAAGACGCAAGCTGCTCCCCGGATGATGCGGAGAGCTCGGTCGACCATAAAACGTCCCCCGACGGTCCTGGACCCGCGCTGAATGGACGGCAGGCGGATAAGCATCCCCACGGAGCTGGACGTTACTATCAAGACACCCAAGGCGACGAGGTCTTTCTCATACTCCTCCCGGACGGGCCGCCGACCCTCACCCCCTCGGCGGCACGGGCCCTGCTGCGTATCCTGCTGGCAGCACAATCCGCCCGTTCCGGCCGAACACCCGGGACCGCAGCGAACATGCCGCGGAAAGATCCGCCCACCTCAGACTCATCCGCGTCGCCTCACCACAAAGGACCGCACCCATGATCAGACTCGCGTTTTACGGCAGGGTCTCCACCGAAGACCAGCAGGATCCAGAGGCCTCCCGTAACTGGCAGATCGCCCGCGCACGAGCCCTGACGGAGAAGCACGGGGAGATCGTCGCCGAGTACTTTGACGTCGGGCACTCCCGGTCCCTGCCCTGGAAGCGCCGTCCACAGGCCAGCCTGCTACTCGACGCCCTCCGGAACCCCGATCGGGGTTTCGACGCGGTTGTCATCGGCGAGCCGCACCGGGCGTTCTACGGCAACCAGTTCAGCCTGATCTTCCCGCTGTTCACCCACTATCGCGTCGCGCTGTGGGTGCCCGAGGTCGGCGGGCCGATCGACCCGACCTCGGAAGCCCACGACCTGATCATGTCAGTGTTCGGGGGCATCTCGAAGGGAGAACGGAACCGCATCAAGATCCGGGTGCGGGCCGCGATGGCGGCCCAGGCCAAGACCGAAGGCCGCTACCTCGGCGGCCGGCCGCCCTACGGCTACCGGCTCGCCGACGCCGGCCCCCACCCCAACCCGGCCAAGGCCGCCGACGGCCGCCGGCTACACGTCCTGGAACTCGACCCGGTCACCAGCCCCATCGTGGCCAGGATCTTCTCCGAGTACGCCGCAGGCCGCGGGCTGTACGCGATCGCCGAGGGACTCACCGCCGACGGCATCCCCAGCCCGTCCGCGCATGACCCCGCCCGCAACTCCCATCGCACGGGGAAGGCCTGGTCGAAGGGAGCGGTTCGCGCGATCCTGACCAACCCCCGCTACACCGGCCGGCAGGTCTGGAACCGCCAGCGCAAGGACGAGGTCCTCCTCGATGTCGAGGACGTCAGCCTCGGGCACACCACCAAACTGCGCTGGAACCCCTCGGACAAGTGGGTCTGGTCCGAGGAGCCGGCCCACCCGGTGATCGTGGAGACCGAGCTGTTCACCCAGGTGCAGCAACTCCTCGCCGGTCGGGGCAGAGGGCCCGGCGATCAGAAGGCGCCGCGTACGCGGCAGCCATACGCGCTGCGGGGGGCGTTCTACTGCGCTGTCTGTGAGCGGAAGATGCAGGGACACACAGCCCGCGGGGTCACGTACTACCGCTGCCGCTACCCGCAGGAGTACGCCCTGGCGAACACGATCGTTCACCCGACGAACGTCTACGTCCGCGAAGATGCCGTCCTACCGGCACTCGACCGGTGGATCGCCGAGGCGCTCGCGCCGCCGCAGCTGTCCGCCACCCTCGATGCCATGGTGGCCGCCCAGGCCAGCTCATCCACCGACGACCTCGCCGTGCAGAGAGCCCGCCGGGCGATCGAGGAAAGTAACACCAAGCTGGCCCGCTACCGGTCCGCCCTCGACGCTGGAGCCGACCCGGCGCTCATCGCCGGGTGGATCGCACAGGTCCAAGCCGAGAAGACCACCGCCGAGCGGGAGCTGCGCGAGGCCAGGGAGATCGACGAGCGGCGGCTGACCCGCAAAGAGATCGCTACTATGGTGGAGTCGCTCGGCGACATCACGAGCGCTCTCAGCGAAGCGGAGCCCGCCGAGAAGGTGGACCTGTACCGCCAGCTGCGCCTGCGACTGACCTACCAGCCCACCACCAGCACAGTGAGGGCCGACATGAAGATCGACACATCCTACTGTGGGGTAATGGATCGTGTCCGAGGGGGGACTTGAACCCCCACGCCCGTTAAAGGGCACTAGCACCTCAAGCTAGCGCGTCTGCCATTCCGCCACCCGGACAGGTGGTCGCGGATGTCTCACCCGCGAACGACTGCGATGTTACACGCTCCAAGGGGGTGGTTGTCGCTACCCCCGACCACCAGACGATCAAGTCCCGACTTGCGAGTTCTGCCCCGCTTCGACGAGAACGAGAAGCGGCAGGATCACTACTCGAGATGTGTCTCGGAGAATGTCGATCATGACTGGCTGGGCGCCGGGGCCTCTGGACCTCGCCTACGCGACGGGCCTACGCGACGGGCTTACGTAACGGACCCGCCCCGCGGCTGGCCGCCCCGACCCGCCGGAGGAACTCCTCGACCAGGCTGATCAGCTCCCGGGCCACCTCGGGCGGGAGATCTGCGGACAGCACCGCCGGCAGTTGGGTTCCAGCTGCTCCGGCGAAGCTCCGGTTACTTACGCGGAGCATCGACTCGAACACTGGAAGTCCGAGACTCGATGCCTGGTGGATGTAGGGCCGCAGGAAGCTGGTCGGCTGACCGCCGTAGTACTGGACCATCATGAGAACAACACCGAGCACCCGCGGTTCGAGTCGTTTCACGGCCGGATGCATCCCGGACTGCAACTCCGCGACCCTGTTGTGCTCCCAGACGAACCGGCCCAGTCTGCTCATCAGATGTTCGATGCCCAGCGTCGACAGGTTGTCCGGCCGGGCCGGGATGAGCAGGTGGTCGCAGGCGGCGATCGCGGCCCGGGTGATGACTCCGAAGTTCGGCGGGCAGTCGATGAGCACAAGGTCGTAGTCGTATGTGGAGAAGGACGCCAGCCCGGTGGCCAGCCGCTGGTAGACGTCGAAGTAGTACCTGGTGGACCGGTGGGCCCGCGCCCCGCCCAGCCTGGCGGTGAGGTCCATCTCGATGTCGCCGAGCGAGAGGTGCGACGCGAGCAGGTCCAGCGTGCCGCCGCCCGCGGCGACGACGGCGTTGACGACCGACGGTGTGGTCACGTACCCCGCGAGGGGCGGTGGGGTGGTCTCCGGCCGCCACGACTCGAACCACGCCTTGACGGTTCTCCGGTGGTCGGCGAGGTCCGTCCGCCAGGTCTCGGGCCGGTAAAAGGAGAAGGTCAGGTTCGCCTGCGGGTCCAGGTCGATCATCAGTACCCGTCTCCCCAACCGGGCGATCGCGGCGCCGATGTTTGCGGTGAGCGTGGTCTTGCCTACCCCGCCCTTGTAGCTGGCGATCGCCACGACCTTCACCGCATCCTCGCTCCCGGTCGCGCGCTCCGCCCGGCGGCGGAGGGACGTCGTGCCTCCTCGGCCGGACCCTCAAGCTTCCGCGTCCGGTTCACCAGCAGACTACGGCTGTTTCTGGATCGGTCACGTGGCCGGGAGTCGGATACTGGTGACTTCCGCCTTCGGGGACGGGAAGGAAGTCCCCCCTCGATCCGTCTCCGGACGCCTGAGTCTGGGATGCATGGGTCAGAAGACGATCGATGGGAACGAGGCCGCCGCGTTGGTGGCCTACCGGACGAGCGAGGTGATCGCGATCTATCCGATCACCCCGGCGTCGGCTATGGGGGAGCTGGCCGATGCGTGGGCGGCGAAGGGCCGCCCGAACCTGTGGGGCGCGGTGCCCGAGGTCGTCCAGCTGCAGAGTGAGGGTGGTGCCGCCGGCGCGGTGCATGGGGCGTTGCAGGCGGGTGCGCTGTCGACGACGTTCACCGCCTCGCAGGGTCTCCTGCTGATGCTGCCCAACATGTTCAAGATCGCCGGTGAGCTCACGCCGATGGTTCTCCACGTCGCGGCCCGGACCGTGGCCACGCACGCACTGTCGATCTTTGGTGATCACAGCGACGTGATGGCGGCGAGGTCAACCGGTTTCGCCATGCTGTGTTCGGCGTCGCCGCAGGAGGCGCATGACCTGGCCGCGGTGGCGCAGGCGGCAACGCTCGAGTCGCGGGTGCCGTTCCTGCACTTCTTCGACGGTTTCCGCACGTCGCACGAGCTGAACGAGGTGGCGTTGCTCGACGACGGCACGCTGGGTGGTCTGCTGGCGGCCGAGCATATCGATGCCCATCGCCGCCGGGCGTTGTCCCCCGACCGTCCGGTGATCCGGGGCACCACCCAGGATCCCGACACGTTCTTCCAGGCCCGGGAGGCGTCGAACACGTTCTACGCCGCGGTTCCCGGGATTGTGCAGGGGGTGATGGACCGGCTGGCCGCGGCGACGGGCCGGGCCTACCGCCTGTTTGAGTATCAGGGTCATCCCGAGGCCGAGCGGGTCGTGGTCGTCATGGGGTCGGGTCGGTCGGCGGTGCGGGAGGCGGTCACCCGGCTGGTCGAGCGAGGCGAGCGGGTCGGGTTCGTCCAGGTCCGCTTGTTCCGTCCCTTCGACGGCCGGGCGTTGCTCGCGTGCCTGCCCTCGACGGTGCGGTCGGTCGCGGTCCTGGACCGGACGAAGGAGCCGGGCGCGTCGGGTGAGCCGTTGCGGCTGGACGTCGTCGCCGCGTTCGCGGAACGGCCCGAGCGGATGCCGCGGGTGATCGGTGTCCGTTACGGGTTGGCGTCGAAGGAGTTCACCCCGGCGATGGCGGCGGCGGTGTTCGACGAGCTGGCCGGCGCGGCGCCGCGCCGGGAGGTGACGGTGGGTATCCGCGACGACGTCACGGACCTGTCGCTCGAGGTGGACGACGACCGTGTCCCGGAGCCGGATGACGTGCTGCGGGCGGTGTTCTACGGGCTCGGTAGCGACGGCACCGTGGGTGCCACGCGGGCGACGGCCGGTATCGTCGCCGCTCGCACGCCGCTGCACGCGCAGGCGTACTTTGTGTTCGACTCCAAGAAGTCGGGGTCGATGACGGTCTCGCATCTGCGGCTGTCGCCACGACCGGTCGACTCCCCGTGGCTTATCCAGAACGCCCAGTACGTGGGCTGTCATCAGTCCTCGCTGCTGGAACGGGTGGACGTGCTCGCCGTGGCCGCGCCGGGTGCCACCGTGCTGCTCAACAGCCCGCATGCGCCGGAGAAGGTGTGGGACTATCTGCCGGCCGACGCGCAGCGGCATCTGCTTGACCGGGGCGCGCGCCTGTTCGTCGTCGACGCCGACCGGGTGGCGAAGCAGGCCGGCATGCCCGGGATCGTAAGCCCGGTGCTGCAGACCTGTTTCCTGGCGCTGTCCGGTCTGCTGGACCGCGACGAGGCGATCGCGGCGGTCAAGGACGGGGTCCGCGCCGCCCGCGGCAAACGCGGTGACGCCGTGCTGCAGCGTAACTTCGCCGCCATCGATGCCGCGCTCGACGCCTTGCACGAGGTCGACCTGCAGGCTCGTGTGGTCACGGGGCAGGCGCGCCGGCAGCTGCTCGGCGAGGCGCCCGCGTTCGTCCGGCAGGTGACGGCGCGGATCATGGCGGGGGAGGGGAACCTGCTTCCCGTCAGCGCACTACCGGCTGACGGCACCTTCCCCGTCGGGACGGCCCGGTACGAGAAACGCGGCCTGACCCGCGAGCTTCCGGTGTGGGATGCGGACCTGTGCATCGACTGCGGCAAGTGCGCGATCTCCTGCCCGCACGCCGCCATCCGGATGACGTTGTTCGAGTCGGCGCAGCTCGCCGGCGCGCCAGCGTCGTTCCGGCACAAAAAGCCGAAGGACCGCACCCTCGCGGCGTTCCGGCTCGCGGTGCAGGTGGCACCGGACGACTGCACCGGCTGCGGCATCTGCGTCGAGGCGTGCCCGGCGAAGAGCCGGGAGATCGAGGGCCATCGCGCCCTGGACATGGTCGACGCCGCACCCCGCTTCGAGGAGGAACGCGCCGGATGGGCGTTCCGCGAAACGCTGCCGGCGGTCCCACCGGCGCTCGCCCCACCGGACACGGTCCGCGGCTCGCAGCTACGGGAGCCGCTGTTCGAGTTCTCCGGCGCCTGCGCCGGCTGCGGGGAGTCGCCCTACCTCAAACTGCTCACGCAGCTGTTCGGTGACCGCATCATCGTCGCGAACGCCACGGGATGCTCGTCCATCTACGGCGGCAACCTGCCGACCACACCCTGGTCGGCGGGCACCGACGGCCGCGGCCCGGCCTGGGCGAACTCGCTGTTCGAGGACAACGCCGAGTTCGGGCTCGGGCTACGCCTCGCGCTCGACACCCGGGCCCGCGAGGCCCGCCGGCTGCTGCGCGCACAGACCGCGACGGTCGGCGGCACGCTCGTCGAGGCGCTGCTCACCGCCGACCAGTCGACGGAGGCCGGCATCCTCGACCAACGCCAGCGGGTGGCCGAACTACGCCGACGGCTGGCCACCGTCGACCACGACACCACCCTCGACGCTGTCCTCGACGACCTCGTCGACAAAAGCGTGTGGATCATCGGTGGGGACGGGTGGGCGTACGACATCGGCTTCGGCGGCCTCGACCACGTGCTCGCGTCGGGGCGCGACGTCAACGTGCTCGTCCTCGATACCGAGGTGTACTCCAACACCGGTGGGCAGGCGTCGAAGTCGACGCCGCGCGCCGCGGTCGCGAAGTTCGCCGGCGGCGGCAAACGGACCCGCAAGAAAGACCTCGGGCTGCTCGCCGCCGCCTACGGCGACGTGTACGTCGCGCAGGTCGCCCTCGGCGCCAACGACCAGCACACGGTGAAAGCCTTCAACGAGGCGGCCAGCTGGCACGGCCCGTCCCTCATTGTCGCCTACAGCCACTGC
This sequence comes from Frankia sp. CeRuru1, assembly GCF_977966315.1. NCBI lineage: Bacteria > Bacillati > Actinomycetota > Actinomycetes > Frankiales > Frankiaceae > Frankia > Frankia sp. CeRuru1. The sequence goes on along the minus strand of NZ_CDWWEW010000189.1, from coordinate 2,958 downwards.
ATCGCCCACGGCATCACCATGACCGACGGCATGGCCCACCAGAAAGCCGCGGTGAAATCGGGATACTGGCCGCTCTACCGGGTCGACCCCCGCGCGGAAAGGCCGTTCTCCCTCGACTCGCGGGCACCGTCCATCCCCTTCAGCGAGTTCGCCGCCACCGAGTCCCGGTTCACCCTCCTCAACACCGTCAACCCCGACGAAGCCGACGAGCTCGCGGCACTCGCCCAACGCGACATCCTCGGGCGCTGGCAGACCTACGAACACGAAGCCGCCCACCCCCGCAACACCACCACGCAAAACTGAAGCGGCGCCGTGCCCACCAAAGTGGCGCCGTGCCCACCAAAGTGGCGCCGTGCCCACCAAAGTGACGCCGTGCCCCATGAGACCAGTGAAATATTCGATCTTGATGGCGGGTCCGTGAGCACGGTGAATGTGCCGTCTTGCGCGTCTTGAGAGTCGCGCAACAGCGGCTTGCAGGAATTTGACAGTAATGTCGAGATGTTCCGGGCTTGTTCCGGGATTGTGCCGGCTATAGATGGTTCCTCGCCCAAGGAGGGTTCGCCTTGACGGAAAAGACGGGAAAGTCTGGGGAGACGGGAAAAGCCGGCCCGGAGTTCGGTCCGTTGGCGGCCCTGGCCGGTGAGTGGGAGGGCAACCAGGGGGTGGACGTTGCCTTCGGCAACGCCGAGGGCACGATTATCGAGACCCCGTACCGCGAGCGGGTCACCTTCAAGCCCTTCGGTCCCGTGGACAACGGCCCGCAGTGTCTCTACGGCCTCGACTACCACATGGCCGCGTGGCGGGCCGGCGAGGAGAAGGCGTTCCACACTGAGATCGGCTACTGGCTGTGGGACGCCGATCTCGGCCACGTCATGCGGTGCTTCATGGTGCCCCGCGGTACGGTCCTGATCGCTGGTGGTGCCGTGGCGCCGGACGCGACCGACTTCACCCTGCGGGCGCAGGCCGGCTCCCTCACATACGGTATCCTGTCCAACCCCTACCTGGCTTGCGCGGCGAACAGCATCCGCTACGAGGTGAGCATCACCGTCACCGATAACGGGAGCTTCGCCTACACCTCCACGACCACCATCGATCACGAGCGGGTGTCCGACCCGGTCGCCCATACGGACCGCAACGTGCTGCGGCGCCTGTCCGACGCTTAACCGCCCGGCTTAACCGCTTGGCTCAGCCGCTTGGCTTATCGGCTTAGCCGCCCGGCGTACCGAGCGAAGTGTGTGCCTCGGCCTGGCAACAACGGACCGCCGCCACGCCGTATCTTCATCATCGGGAGCGCTTGTAGCGGCTCGGAAGTCTCGTTCTGCCCCGGCCCGGGCCCGCGGGTCGTCCTCGCGTGGCCGCGGCGACCGACAGAGACCTGTTGTTGGCCTGGGTCACGGCGTTCCAGGAAGAAACCCGTGGGGTCGCCGGCAATGCGGAACACACAGCGAGGCAGGCCGACGAGCGACTCAGCTATGGTGGCTTCACCCTGTGGGAGGTTGACGGGGCGCCGGTCTCGGTGGCGGGGATTACCCGTCCGGTGAGCGGGATGGTCCGCATCGCGCCCGTTTATACTCCTTCGCGTTTCCGGCGAAGAGGCTATGCCGGGGCTGTGACGGCAGCGGTGAGCCAGGCTGCGCTGGACGCGGGAGCGCACGAGGTCCTGCTGTTCACCGATCTGGCTAATCCGACCAGCAACGGCGTGTATCAGCGGCTCGGCTTCGAGCCTGTTGGAGACCGCGTAGCGCTGCTCTTCGCGTCAGCACCCGCGCCTGGGAGCTGACCGGAACATCAAACTCGCGGACGACCGGTCTGACGAGCTGGATCGATGACCACACGCGGGGCCTGCTTGCCACGGGACAGCCGAACGTCGCTCGGCGCGCGGCGGCTGGATCGGCTGGATACAGTCTGACGGTGCTGATCATTCAGGTTGAGCTGCCATGATGGGGCGGACCCACGCCCTGAGCGGGGCGGTGGTCTGGCTGGCCGCCGCACCCCTGCTGTCCCGGGAGCAGTGGTTGGGCTCGCACGCGGTGTCCTTGTCCTCGTCCCAGGTGATCGCCGGCGCGGTGGTGTCCGCGGGCGCGGCGCTTCTGCCCGACATCGACCATCCCAACGGTCGGATCGCCAACACCTTCGGGCCGGTCACCCGGGTTATGTGCAGGTGGATCAGCAGGGCCGCCGGTGGCCACCGGCACGCCACCCACTCGATCCTCTTCGCGCTCGGCATGGGTGTGGTCATGGGCCTGCTGGCCGCCCGTTTCGAGTACGGGTGGTGGGCCGCGCTGTTCGTCCTCGTGGGCTTCGGGCTACGTGGGCTCGGCCTGGACTTCGAGAAGCACGAGCACTGGTCGTCCGTCATGGACTGCGTGACCGCCGGGGTCGCTGTCTTTCTCATGCACGGCATCGACATGAGCTTCGCCGGCTACGCGGTCACCCTGGGCTGTCTCGCCCACCTGGCCGGGGACTGCCTGACCCCGCGCGGCTGCCCTCTTCTCTGGCCGGTCACCTGGCGGATGGAGACAGTCCTGGTTCCCCGGACGGACGGCAGGATCGAACACTGGGTCGTCGTTCCGCTTCTCGCGGTTGCCGCGGTAATCCTGACCGTGCGAGCCGTGACGGGCGACGCCGTGTCCCACTGGCTCACCGCCGGTTGAGACACCCGGCGCCCGCCCCGCGAACGCCGGCCGGCGGGCAGCGGACTGCCCGCCGGCACGGGGAATCGAACGCCGGCTCGCGGCGTCGACTCACCCCGCACTCGCCGTCACCCGTCATCGGCACTCGATTCTCCACTTGTTGAGCCTGACCAGGCTGCGTAGCCGCAGGCCACCGATGGTGCTGCCATCAGGCGGAAGCCGATCAAAAACCTGGCGAGCATCGGCAGACATCGCTGCCCGAGGCTGGGAGCTGTCGGCTGCCACCGGAACCTGTCAAGATTTTTGAGGCAAGATTCTTTGTGGA
>NZ_CDWWEW010000188.1:0-9804 GCF_977966315.1 Frankia sp. CeRuru1 | reverse complement strand
GTAAGCATTCACCTGGTTTAGGGATCTTGCTGTAGGTGGCGGTTCGTGGGCGTGGCTGATCGAGGGCACCCTGATCCGCCTGGTCGTCGACCGCCTCCCGGGCGAAAGCCGGGAAACGAGGGGATGATCACGTCGAATGCTTCGGTGGGATCGCCGCCGTACGCGCCGGGGTCGGCCAGCGGATCGATGACCCTGGACCAGTGCCAGAACGTCCAGGGCCAGCCATGGGTGAGGATCAGGGGGGTCGGATCGGGGCCGACTCCGGCCTTGCGCCAGTCGTAGCCGGTGCGCCAGTAGTCGACAAGTTCTTGCAGGTAGGCGCGGTTCACGCCGTAATACCAGTCCTCGTTGCCCGCATCGAGCGGCCAGCGAGTCAACTCCAGGCGCCGCTGGAGGTCGGCGAGCACGTCGTCGGGCACGTGAATCGGCGTCGGCTCCAGTGGGAACGGCCGGGTCTCGGCGGCGTGCGACGGCGTGGTTTCGTGGCTCATTGTCGTCTCGTCATCGTCCTCTTCGCATCGTCGTCTTCCTACCGCCGGTCGACGTATCCGGTGAGCCGGTCGACGTAGCGGGTGAGTCCGGCTCGGCCGGAACGACATCGCCGCGTGGGGATCGGGCGCGCGTGACCCGGGTAGGAGACGGCTATGTGGACATGGCTACGAGGGATGGCGGCGCGCCGCCGGGCCCGTTCCCGTTCCCGATCCGGCTCCGGGTCCGGGTCCGGGTCCGGGTCCGTGGACAGTTCGGCCTGGAACCCGTCCGGCTGGTGGTGGTGTCTCGACCACGGACGCGCGGAGAACCCGCCGGATGCGCCCGGTCATCGGCGCCTGGGTCCCTACGGCAGTGCCTCGGACGCCGAGAACTGGCGGCAGGGGTTGGACAGGCGCAATGAGGACTGGGACGAAGCGGACCGCCGATGGGCCGGGGACCGCTGACGGTGGTGCTGCCGGCACGGTCGTCGGCGGTCTCGTCGGCGGACCCGTACGGCGGTGAAGAGCAGCCGCCTCCGCCCGCGCTACCGCACCTCCGAGGACATCATCTGATTGGCCTGCGCATAGGGTGTCGCCTCGGCGGCGCCTGAGAACGTACCTTCTTCGTAGATTTCCCGGGCCGCGTGCAGCACGGCCGCGAGAGCGATACGCGGCAGGAGGGAGCCGAAACTGATGCGGCGGGCACCGAGCAGGCCCAGTTCGGTCACCGACGGGAACGGGGGCGGGCCGACCAGGACGTTCACCGGGCCTTGGACCCGCTTGCAGAGCTCGCGGATGGAGTCCGGGCCCAGTAGGCCCGGGGCGTAAAGCACATCGGCGCCGGCCGCCGCGTACGCCTGAAGGCGGCGTATCGTATCTTCGAGATCGGGGTGGCCGTAGAGAAAGTTTTCGGCGCGTGCCGTGATGACGAAGGGGAAGGGCAGGCTTCGCGCGGCGGCGACCGCGTGGCCGACTCGTGTGACGGCGTCGTCCAAGGCCAGGATCGGCGCCTGCGGTATTCCGGTGGCGTCCTCGATGGACCCCCCGACGGCTCCAGCCTCGGCGGCCAGCAGAACGGTCTCCTCGACGTCCCTGGGCGTCTGCGCGAAGCAGCTCTCGAGGTCGGCGGAGACCGGTAGCGGGGTTGCGGCGGCGATCGCACGGACGTTGGCAAGAGTCAGCGTGCGGTCGATCAGGTTCGCGCCGTCGGCCACACCGTGGCTGAGGGCCAGCCCGGCACTTGTGGTTCCGATGGCGACAAAGCCGGCTTGCGTTAGCAGGCGCGCGCTTCCGGCGTCCCAGGCATTTGCCATGACAAACGGGCTGTCCTGCTCGTGTAGCTCACGGAATATCACCGCTTTGCGATGTTGCGCGGTCGTGTCGTCGTCCATCACATCAACTTTCCTGGGGCCGGTTGGGGCACCGGCGTGGACAGATGAGTTCTACGCGCTGGTCGACGGCCGGTGAGGCGTCGCGGGTGTCGTCATCTTCGCAGGTGTCGCCTGCGGGTTTCGGTGCAACGCCGACATCAACGCCGCCCAGGATATTGCCGCAGGACGTGCGGTGAACGCACGGGGAGGCATGGCACCGGCCGTGCCGGTGAACCGCGGACCTCACCACCACGCACCCCTTTGGTGGGTGTGTAGGAGTTGGGATGCCCACCTTTCAGGGCGGGGAGGAGGTCAGTCGCCAGCCCAGGACGCCCGCGGTGAGGGACGGTGGTCCTATGACCGACGACGACGATGACTGGGCCCCGCCGCCCGTGCCCCACGGCGACGGAGACCCGATAGCAGCCGCGGGCGAGGCGCTCACCGAAGCGGAGACCGCCCTGCGGGCCTACGCCTGGATCCCGGACGCGGACGAAGTCGACGCTGCCGCCGCCATCCTCCACCAGCTGGATGCCGGGCACCATCGCCCCGATGCCCCGGTCCGGTACCTCGTCCACCGGGCGCTGGACGAGACGTACCCGCAGCTGATCGCCTGGCGGCCCCGACCGCTGTACTTGTACGCGGCGGTGAAAACCGTGCAGCTTCTCGCCGCGGCACCGCCCACCGAGGAGCGTGACGATGCCACCCTCGTCGCCTGGGACCGCCTGACCGTCCTACTCCGCGTCGTGTCCGCCACCGCGGGTGGCAGTACCTAGCACCTGCCCGACACTTTCCCAACACCTGCCCGATACCTGCCCGGCGCCGTCCCACCCGCACCCGGTTGCTGGCGGCTGATCCGGATGTGGCGGCCGCAATCGCCGAGGAAATAAGCTACATCGGCCCCCACCGCGGCGAGTCCGGAGGAGATGGTCGCGTTGCGTTTGGAGAGGTTGGCCCCGAGGTTGGCTCCATGGCCGGCGAGCCGGGCCGTCCGGGACCGGCCGGCGACCGCGTGCCCGGGTTGTCCGGAGCGTCACCGAGCCCCGCGCGCGGGGAGACCCGATATAACGATCATGCTGGTCGGTGGGGTGCCGCTGCCGACAGCCCCGGCCCGGCGAGGACCCCGGTGGAGCGGGCGTTCAGGGCATACCTTGATACCCAGATGAAACAGACGCGAAGCGGAGTATCGGTGACTGACTCGACCATCATCTATACACACACTGACGAGGCTCCGGCCCTGGCGACGTACTCGTTCCTGCCCGTGGTCCAGGCGTACGCCGCGACGGCCGGGGTCAGTGTCGACAGCCGCGACATCTCCCTGGCGGGGCGGATCATCGCCAGTTTCCCCGAGGATCTCGAGGAGGCCCAGCGCGTCGAGGACGCGCTCGCCGAGCTCGGTGAGCTGGCCAGGACGCCCGAGGCGAACATCATCAAGCTGCCGAACATCTCGGCTTCGATTCCGCAGCTGAAGGCGGCGATCGTCGAGCTGCAGCAGCAGGGCTACGCGCTGCCGGACTACCCGGACGACCCGAAGACCGACGAGGAGCGGAAGATCCGCGCCCGTTACGACAAGGTGAAGGGCAGCGCCGTCAACCCGGTGCTGCGCGAGGGCAACTCCGACCGCCGCGCCCCGGCCTCGGTGAAGAACTACGCCCGGACCCACCCGCACCGGATAGGCGCGTGGGCACCCGACTCGAAGACGAACGTCGCCACGATGAGCGCCGACGACTTCCGCTCCACCGAGAAGTCCACGATCATCGCCGCGGCCGGCGCGCTGCGCATCGAGCTCGCGGGTGACGACGGCAGCACCACCGTCCTGCTCCCGTCCCTGCCGGTGCTGGCGGGCGAGGTCGTGGACGCGGCCGTCCTGCGGGTGGCCGCGCTGCGCGAGTTCCTCACCGCGCAGATCGCCCGGGCCAAGGCCGAGGGCGTGCTGTTCTCGGTGCACCTGAAGGCCACGATGATGAAGGTCTCCGACCCGATCGTCTTCGGCCACGTGGTGCGGGCCTTCTTCCCGAAGACGTTCGCCACCCACGGCGCGACGCTCGCTGCGGCCGGCCTGTCCCCGAACGACGGGCTCGGCGGCATCCTCAAGGGCCTGGAATCGCTGCCCGAGGGCGAGGAGATCAAGGCCTCCTTCGCCGCGGAGCTCGCCGAGGGCCCCGCCCTGGCGATGGTCGACTCCGACCGCGGCATCACCAACCTGCACGTGCCCAGCGACGTCATCGTCGACGCCTCCATGCCGGCCATGATCCGTACCTCCGGCCACATGTGGGGCCCGGACGGCCGGGAGGCGGACACCCTGGCGGTCCTGCCCGACTCGAGCTACGCCGGCATCTACCAGGTCGTCATCGACGACTGCCGGGTGCACGGCGCCTACGACCCCGCGACGATGGGCTCGGTGGCCAACGTCGGCCTGATGGCGCAGAAGGCCGAGGAGTACGGCAGCCACGACAAGACCTTCGAGATCCCTACCACGGGCACGGTGCGGATCGTCGACCAGGCCGGCACCGTGGTGCTGGAGCAGGCGGTCGCCGCCGGCGACATCTTCCGCGCCTGCCAGGCCAAGGACGCGCCGATCCGGGACTGGGTGAAGCTCGCCGTCACGCGCGCCCGCGCCACCGGTGACCCGGCGGTGTTCTGGCTCGACGAGAACCGCGCCCACGACGCGAGGCTGATCGAGAAGGTCCGGGCGTACCTGCCCGAGCACGACACCTCCGGGCTGCGGATCGAGATCAAGGCTCCGGTCGACGCGATCGCGTTCTCGCTGGAGCGGATCCGCCGCGGCGAGGACACGATCTCGGTCACCGGCAACGTGCTGCGTGACTATCTGACCGACCTGTTCCCGATCCTGGAGCTCGGCACGAGTGCCAAGATGCTCTCGGTCGTCCCGCTCATGAACGGCGGCGGCCTGTTCGAGACCGGCGCCGGCGGCTCCGCGCCCAAGCACGTCCAGCAGCTGCTCAAGGAGAACTACCTGCGCTGGGACAGCCTGGGCGAGTTCCTGGCGCTCGCGGCCAGCTTCGAGCAGTTCGCGCGGACGACGGGCAACGCGCGTGCCCAGGTGCTCGCCGACACCCTCGACCGCGCGACCGCCACCTTCCTCAACGAGGACAAGTCGCCCAGCCGCCGGCTGGGGGGCCTCGACAACCGCGGCAGCCACTTCTACCTGGCGCTCTACTGGGCGCAGGAGCTGGCCGCGCAGACCGGCGACCCCCGTCTCGCGGAGGCGTTCGCCGGTCTCGCCAAGACGCTCGCCGACCAGGAGAAGGCGATCGTCGACGAACTGATCGCGGTCCAGGGCTCGCCGGCCGACATCGGGGGGTACTACCAGCCCGACCCCGTCAAGGCCGCGGCCGTCATGCGTCCGTCGAAGAGCTTCAACGAGGCCATCGCCAGCCTCGCCGGCCTCGGCTGACGAGACCCGAGCGAGGGTCCCACGCCAACGAGGGGGATCCCACGCGATGACGCGATGACGCGATGAGGGGAAGGGCCCCGGAGCCCGGGGCCGGGGCCGGTCCGCCGCCAGGCCGCGACCGTGTCGTGACTCTGTGTAGTGCAATGGCCTCCACCTGTCGCGGCAGAACTTTGCTCCAGTGATGAACCGACATATGGATTGTTATTCCGTCATTGACATGTCCGTCCCCTGAGGTTCATGGGTGGCGCCTAGCGTCAGCCGGGTGGTTGAGCGATTTTCCGGGCCGGTCGGCGATATTGAGCGGGGTCCCGGGCCGGTCGGTGACGGCGACGCGCTGGAGCTGATCAGATCCCGGTTGCCGGGCCTGTCGCCGGCGGAGCGGCGGGTCGCCGATGCGGTGCTGCCGGCGCCGCTGGAGGTCCTGGACATGTCGGTGACCCAGCTGGCCGAGGTGTCCGGGAGCTCGGTCGGGTCGGTGATCCGGTTCTGTCAGACACTCGGCCTGCGCGGGTTCCAGGACCTGAAGCTGCGCCTGGCGCGGCAGGCGATCCCGGTCGAACGGCAACTGCTCGACGAGATCTCCGCGGACGACGGCTCACCCGAGGTGGTCCGCAAGGTGTTCTCGGGGATGGCCGGCGCGCTGAGCGTCGCGGCCCGCGCGGTGGACGCGGGCGCGCTGGACCGCGTCGTAGACCTGATGATCAACGCGCGGCGGATTCTGTTCGTCGCGGTCGGGACGTCGGCCCCGCTGGCCGCCGACGTCGCCTACCGGCTGACGACGATCGGGCTGCCGGCCGTCTACCCGGCGGATGTGCACGTCCAGCACGTGTCGGCGCGGATGCTGGGCCCGGGGGACGTCTGTTTCGCGATCAGCCACACCGGGTCGACGACCGAGACGTTGGCGTCGATGCGTACCGCCGCGACCACCGGCGCGGCCACGGTGGCGCTGACCAGTTTCGCCAGTTCGCCGCTGACCGAGCTGACCGAGTCGGTGCTGGTCGCGGGCAGCCGGGAGACCGCCTATCGGGTCGAAACCATGACCAGCCGGATCGTGCACCTGGTGGTCCTCGACGCGATCTTCGTTCTGATCGCGTTACGGCACCGGCAATCCCAGGACGCGCTGGCCGCGACCGGCGACGTTATCACCGAGCACCGCATCTGATCATGTCTAGGAGTGTCCGACCATGAACACCACTCTCGCCGCCAACCACCTGCCGCCCACGGCGACGCCGGCCAGCTCCACCTCACCCAGGTGATCTCCGTCTTCCCGGGCGAGGCGACCCAGCCGCTGCACCGGGACGAGCTGGCCTGGGAGGCGGTCTCAAACGGTCAGTGCACCGCAGGTGAATCACGTCACCGTGATACACATCATGCGGCCCACCGACAAGGAGGCCGAGCGCGCGGCGAGGCGCTGACCGAGACGGATCGCGAAGAAATCTCCCGTGGGCACGAAACCCCACGTGCACCGGGGCCGTGGCTTGTCGAGTCCTACTGTTGTTCCGCCGGTGGTCTTCCTGCCTGCCTGGCCGGCCGTCCCGTGCACCGGGAACAACTGTAGCCGTGGTGACAATGATTTCCCACGGGACACCGAACACCCGGCCGCGTCAGCTGAACCGCTACGCCCGAAGGTGGTGTTGGGTAATGTCGGGACGTCTGCCGGCGGGCACCAGCCGACGGTTGACGGTAGCTGTCCCATAGTCCATATACAGCGAGGTCCGCCCACGCGCTCTCGCCCATTCGTCGAGCGGGCCGGAGCGTGAACGGATATTTCCCTGTGCTGCCTGTCTTGTTCTCCTCGGGGGTCCCTCGCCTATGCGCCGCCCAGTCCTGCCCTTGGGTATCGCCGCCGCCCTGCTGGTGGTAGCTGCCGGCACCGGCGGTTGTTCGTCCGGAAAGGCGTCCGCGGGCTCCTGTGACACTCCTGGAGTGACGGCGGATCAGATCAGGCTAGGTGTGCTTTACCCCGACTCGGGGGTGCTCGCGCCCTTCTCTGCCGCGCGAGCCGGCCTCGACGCCCGGATCGGGCTGGCCAACGAGCGTGGCGGGGTACACGGCCGGAAAATCGTGTACGACTGGCGCGAGGAAGTCTGGTCGAAGTACCGGAACATGTTCTCGTCGTTCTACATCACCGGATCCGCTATCGACACGTACGGCAGGCTCGTCCAGTCACGCGGGGGAACCAGGGCCGTTCTGCTCAGGACCGCCCTGTCGGCCGGGATCGCGGACACCGGAAGCAAGATCGTGCAGAGCGTGCAGTCAGTCGGCATCCCGGTCGTCGACGAGGTGAGCTACACGGCGAACGCCGACAGCCCGGCGGCGATCGCCCAACGGATCGTCGCGGCTCGCGCCGACACCCTCCTCACCGTGGTCGACGCCCATGAACTCCCCGCCGTGCTGAACGCGATCCGCGCCGCCGGTGGGAATCCCACGGTGATCCTTGCCGCCAGCGGCTACGATGGCCGACTGCTGCGTGATGCGGGCGCCGCCGTTGCCGGCGTCACGGTCCTGGTTTTCCACAGGCCCTTCGAGGCCGGCGGCCCTCCCATCACGAGCTACATCGACGCGATGCGGCGCTACGCCCCCCAGCGGGAGGACCCGGAGCAGGAGATCACGATGATGGCCTACATCAACACCGACCTGTTCCTGCGCGGTCTGGAGGAGGCCGGGGACTGCCCCACCCGGCAGGGTTTCGTCGACGGACTGCGGTCGGTGACGAACTACGATGCCGGCGGCCTGATCCAGCCGATCGACCTCAGGAACAGTCTGGGCCGGCAGAGCACCTGCCTGGCCTTCGTCCAGGTCAACAATGCCGGTACGGCCTTCGGCGTCGTGGCGGAGAACCTGTGTGGCAAGGAAATCACGCCCGGTCGGGCCGCCTCGTGACCCGGGCCGGCCGGGCCCTGATCTGACGCGTCCCCGCCGCCGGGCGATGCGGGCGAACGCCGCGGCCCGGCCGCCGCCGCGGCGGCGGCGAGCAGGCAGCAGGCACCGGCTCCCGCCAGGGCCATCCAGGGGACCCAGCCACCCGGAGGATTCCACTGCGACGAGCCCAGGAACCAGGCCGGTCCATAGATGCCCACGGCGCTGCGGTGCCAGTCTGTCCACAGGCCGACGGTATGCACCGCGACCACCGCCATGACGGCGACGGCGGGCCCCGCCCGGCGCAGGGCCGCGGGGATGCGCGCGGCCCGCCGGGTCAGGATCTCCCCGGCCGCCAAGGGCACCAGCACCGCGATCGGCAGCAGGTACCGCCCGTAAACCGGGAAGCGCGTCTGCCGCAGGACCAGCACGTCGAGCGCCACCGCCACCGCCACCACGCCGATCAGCACCGCGCCGAGGCGGACCCGCTGCCGCCAGGTTCCCACGACGAACGCCGCGCCGAGCAGGACCAGCAGGCACGCGCCCCATGTCCAGTAGGCGAACGAGGGCATCCGCAGGCTCGCCCAGCCGAACACCCCGACCCACTGCCGTGCCCAGGCGGGCGCGTCGGACGACAGCTGCCGCAGCCCCTGTTCCGCGAGCTCACGGCTTATCCCCGGGTGCGGCTGCACGCGCTTCTCCCAGGCCGCGGTCGCGACGACCCCGGCCACGGCGAGGACGATCCACGGAACCGAGAGCCACCCGACCAGCCGGTGCTGCCGGGTCCCCTCCGCTGGCCGGGTCTCTTCTGCTGGCCGGGGCTGCTCGACTGGCCAGGGCTGCTCGACGGCGGGTACCGCATCGACGGCCCGCGCCCGCGCGCGGGGGGCCGCGAGACCGACGGCGATCACCGGGGTGAGCAGCACCCACAGGGGGCCGGACGGCCGGGACAACGCCACCAGCGCGGCGACGAGGCCGAGGGCGGGCCAGATCCACCTCGGCGGCGCGCCCGGTCGACCGAGCCGCAGCGCCAGGGTGAACAACGCGGTCGCGCCCGCGATCTCCATCCCGTTCGTGCCGAGGACGGAACCCAGGAACAACGCCATCGGCGAGACCGCCAGCAGCACGCCGCCGACCGAGAGCAGTCCGGCGCGGGAATCCCAGGAGGCGACGATGATGATCGCCAACAGTGTCACCACGATGGCAGCCGAGGTCGCCCGCCCGGCGTAGAGCGCGCCGTCCGCCGTGTGCGTGCGGGTCATCACGGCACCCTCGACCGCGTAGAGATAGGGCTCATAGGTGCCCACGTAACTGAGGGCCCGCGTCGCCGGCGGCCGGGAGTGCGGACGGTCGAGGCACGCGACGGACAGCCAGTCGCGGAAGAGGTCGCAGGGGAACCCCGCCGCGCCGGGGTTGAGCCCGGCGGGCAGGGCGAAGACGCGGCTGTTGCGATTGATCCAGTCGATCCGTTCGGTGCGGCCCGGTCCGTTGCCGAACGACGGATGTGCCAGCCGGCCGGGTGTTCCCGTCCATTGCCCGGTGCCCGCGCCGACCGCCTTCACGAAGTGGGCGGGCTCGTCGGGGCCGAACCCCGGCGGGTTGGTGCCGACCCAGGCGGCGACGAGCAGGAGGAACCCCGCGACGAGAAGCCGGGGAGGCAGCCGGGACGCACCCGGGGACCGGCCGGCCG